>JAJZCS010000015.1 GCA_021829055.1 Pseudomonadota bacterium | reverse complement strand
TGCCGGAGCAAATCCTCGAAACCGCTGACTGCATCCTCGGGACTGTCAAAAACAGCAACTCCCGCTTCAGCAAACCGGTAGCGCAGTGCCGAGCCCGTCGACTCACCGAGAACAGCCACCAGCATCGGCTTGGCGTTTGCCTTCACGCAAGCGATCAGGGCGCCGACAGACGCCTCGTCCTGCTGGTCAAGTGGTGGGGCATGGACGATCAGAACGCCACCGACTTCAGGGGCTGACGAAAATAGGGCAGCCAGATCGGCAAATTTGGTTTCGGGAGCATCAACGACAGCAGTGAGTGCCTCGATTTCCGATCCCAGCCCAAGCGTCAGTTTGACTGCTTGCCGCAGCTGTTCATTCAGCGGCGCCAGACCGATCCCGGCTGCGACAGCCGCATCCGCCGCAAGACGCACGCAGCCGAAGCCGTTGCCAATGATCGCCAGGTCCTGCCCGGATGCCGGCCGCGCACGAATCAACGTCTTTGCGATTGTAAGGAATTCCCCAAAGCCAACGGTTAGCAGCACACCCGAACGAGCAAGCGCCGCTTTGTAAGCAGCGAGGGCCCTAAAACTAGGGTCTATCCATCGTGCACCAGGTGCCAGGGCAATGATTGGTCGCAGGCGGGATGCGGCACGGGCCGCCGAAAGAAACAGGCGGGGATCGCGTACGTGTTCGATATCGAGAAGGATCAAGTCAGTCTCAGCATCACGGGCTATGAGATCAAGAATTCGGCCAAATCCGACCTCCGTGTTTTGCCCTATCCCGATGATGTGCGAAAATCCAACGCCATTAGGTGCCGCCCAGTCGATGACCGAGCGCGTTAACGCATGGGACTGACTAAGCAACGCAATGCTCCCACGCGTGGGAGCCGCGGGAGCAAGAATGGCATTCAACCCGAGCGCGGGATTGGCGATCCCAACAGAATGCCCGCCTAACACCCTGACCCCTGCCTTAAGGGCGGCGCCGGCCAGTTCTTCCCGACTAATTTCAGAGAATATCACGGCAAGACCGCGAAGTTTACCCGCGAGTCTGCCAAGTGCCGCAGGAACATCTTTGGCTGCATCGGCGACCAGTGCAAGATCGACTGGCTCTTCCAGCGCCGCGGTGAGTCGCCCGGAAAATGTAACCCTCCCGAGAGCGTCGGCGAGCTTCTTGCCTACAGCTGTGTCGGTTCCGGAATAAAACACCGTGCTTGGACGCAGCACGGCGTCCGGATCGAGATGGCGCCCCAAATAATGTGGCATCGGGTGAATGGCTGCCTCTCAGCTCGTCACCGTAGCAATCTCACTGGCCTGGTCCGACGATGGTCGGTTCCGGAAGACCGGCACCGCTCCCGACATAAGCCGGGTTGTAGTTCCGCACACAGTCCCTGATTCTTTGATGGCGGTCATTCAGATAGGCTCGCCTATTGTATAGGTAGGCGGGATTGGGAGGCCCAAGAAACGGGGTATCGCTCTGGTCAGGCTGGGACAAAAACGCGTAATCCCGTGCAGCGTCACTCGCATCGACCTGCTTTGTGCATTGCGTAACAATGGCCTCCTGGGCTGGCGATGCCGACGCCCCCCCGAAACTGCATGCGACTAGCGGTAATGATAACACCAAAATCGGCAGCATCACCCGGAACATGGAGACCTCTCCTCAGTGTCATCCCGGAAAAGTAGTGCGCGGATCGCGTCCGCGTCCAGATTCCCGCTTGCGGTCAACCTAGTCATGGAAGCCGCATGCAGCAGGGTACCGTCAAGTGCTACTTTACCATGCCGGATCCGCATAAACGGCGTAATCCAGCGTGCTTCCGTGATGAGGCTCACCAAGCCGATCAATCGCAAGCAAAGCGAGACGCCGTGCTCCGTTGAAAGGCCGGCCGCAACGTCAACAGAGCTAGCCCATGCGCGAGCGTCCCGGTCCTGAAGCAGGACGTCCGTTCCCCCGGCAAAGCGAAACCCGCGTCGTGGTCCTGTTTTGCCGGCGTGCGCGGCTTCGTGTGCAGTCTCCCAAACCCGTTCGAGGTCCCTTTTTTCGACCCTCGGTAGCCGATCGGCCGAGATCGCCACGAGGTGCAAAGCCGTTCCGTCAGGCGCTACGGCAAATTGGATCGTGCCAGTCATGGGTGTTAAATGGCGACGCGCACCCCGAGTTCGACAACCCGGTCAGACGGAATCTGGAAGAATTCTGTTGCGGAGATGGCGTTCCTGAGCATGAACAGGAAAATCCCACGCCGAAAGAATCCGAGCTTCGGTACCATCGCTGGTACGATGGTTTCACGGCCGAGAAAATAGCTCGTCTGCATCGGATTGAAAGGCAGTCCCCGTTCCCGCAGCAAGTCGAGCGACCGTGGCAAATTCGGGCTTTCCATAAAGCCGTACGCCACGCTGACCCGATAAATTCCTGGAGCAAGTTCCTCGTAGCGAAGCCGGTCCTCACCAACCGCCATCGGCACGTCAAGGTTACGGACGGTCACAAAAAAAACCGTCTCGTGCAGAACCTTATTATGTTTGAGATTATGCAGGAGAGATGCTGGCGTGAATTCGGGATTCCCGGTCATAAACACGGCCACGCCCGGCACCCTCGCAATGCGCGACTGCGGCAGGCGACCAAGAAATGAGGCGAGCGGAAGGCTGTCCTGCTGCCATCGTGCAAACAACAGGCTGCGGCCGCGGCGCCAGGTCGTCATGAGCAGAACTACGGTCAGACCAATGGCCAGTGGCACCCAGCCGCCCTCAAACACTTTCAAGATATTTGCGGAAAAGAATGCAAAGTCAACGAGGAAGAAGGCTCCCCAAACGAGTACCACCCGCCATAATGGCCAGCGGAAATGCCGCAGATACACCGTAGCTGCAAGCAGGTTGGTGCATAGAAACGTGCCTGTCACCGCGATACCGTAGGCGGAAGCGAGAGCATTTGAGGACTGGAAGCCTAGGATCAGGATCAGCACGCCGACAGCAAGGGCAGCGTTCATCTGTGGCACGTAGATCTGCCCCTCGGCAGTCCTACTGGTGTGGCGGATCTCCATACGCGGAAGCAGGCCCAACTGCACACACTGATTTCCCAATGTAAACGCTCCTGAAATCACCGCCTGGCTTGCGATAATCGTCGCCACCGTGGCTAGCACGACCATTGGAATAAGCAGGACGTGCGGGACAAGCTTGTAAAAGGGGTTTGAAGCCGCAGCTGGATCAGCAATGACCAGAGCGCCCTGACCAAAATAGTTCAACATCAGTGCTGGCAGCACAAAGAACATCCATGTTACGCGGATAGGCTTGCGCCCAAAATGACTCATGTCAGCATAAAGTGCTTCCGCCCCCGTCACTGTCAGAACTACCGCGCCAAGCGCGATAAAGGCGAGGTAATCATGATGAAGAATGAACAAAATACCGTAATTCGGCAACAAGGCACGTAGGACGGCCGGACACAGAATAATCCGGTAGGTGCCCATTGCCGCCAGCACAAGAAACCAGATCACCATGATTGGACCAAACAGGCTGCCAACGGTTCCAGTTCCACGTCTTTGAACCAGAAAGAGGCCGGCAATAATCCCTACAGAGATCGGCAATACCAGATGGCCGAAATCGGGCGACGCCAAACTGAGGCCGCCAACTGCGGAAAGGACTGAAATCGCCGGCGTAATCACCCCATCACCGAGAAATAGCCCTGCCCCGACAATCCCTATGATCAGAAGCAGGTCCCTGATACGCGGTGTTTTCGCGACACGCTGGGCGAGGGTCATCAGTGCCAAAATCCCTCCCTCCCCATTGTTATCCGCGCGCATGACGAACGTAACGTATTTCAGAGTAACAGTGACGATTAGCGCCCAGAACATCAGCGACAACAGGCCGAGCGCGTCAGCCGGCTTAACGGCGCCAGGCGACGCGTAAGTCAGGCATGCCTGCATGGCATACAACGGCGACGTACCGATATCGCCATAAACGACGCCCAGCACTCCAACCAGTACGGCTAGCTTGAGTTTTTCGGCCGGTGAAGATGTGTTCATCAGCGATCCAATCAAAGGCGAGCAAGACACAGCCGGGCAACGCCCCGGGCCATCCCAACCAGCATGTCCACAAACAGCCGGAATCTGACACCGAACCGGTCCTGTGACACCTCGCACGCGATGTTCAGCAAGTAACGCAGGTAACCCACCACGCACGCAACGGTCCCACAAAGTTCAAACGAAGCGGGAATATCGATGCTGGACGAGCCTCGGTCGGGAAGACCGTCAACACATAGCACAGCGCGTGATGACATCATGCCCCTCACGACGCCCCCTTCGCAGTAACGGCAATCGGCGGGGAACGAGGCAGAAAAACGAACATACGGCCATCTTCGCGCGTGGCCGCAGCTAAACGGCGCGCATCTCTCCCGACGCCACAGAAAATTTGCGCCGCTGAACCGCCACGCGCACTGATGTCTATGTCCTGCGCAACGGCCAACGTATCTGCCTTCCTTGTCGAGACAAAGACAGGGGCGCCGAGAGGAATTGCTGCGGGATCCACCGCGATTGATGCGATTGGTGTTAAATGGACGCCCAAGGCCCCAGGGGCCCCAAACCCGGTAGGCACCCCTGAGATCCGCTTCATAAATACATAGTTTTTATTGGCGTCCATCAGGTCCGCCGCCTCCTCTGGATGTGTACGCAGCCACGCCGCAATCGAATCGATTGAGACATCATCTGCAGGAAGGTAACCCTTCTGGACCATCAGCTTGCCTATGGGCGTATAAGCACGACCATTGGTACCGTCGAATCCGATATCGATAAGGGTACCATCAGGCAGCTGCAGCCGCGCAGATCCCTGAAGCTGCGCCATGTATGCGTCAACCGGATTCCTGAGCCAGGCAACAACCGACGCGTCGCGGACGATGGCCCCTTCGTTAATTTGTGCGCGACTGTAGTACGGCACCAGGATGCCGTAACGGAGCCGGCCAACGATGTCCTGCCTGCCCAAGCTCGGCTTAAATGCACCAAGATCAGCTCTAATGATGTTGTGGGGCTTGCCGTAGATCGGCACCGTATAGCCGGGCAATCTGATCTCTGACCCCGGGTAAAGCGGCTCGAAATAACCGGTGATCCGGGTCACGCCCGAAACCTTGTAAACGGTTAAGTGGGTCTCGAAAAATGCCCGGGCTGCGCGCGCATTTCCAGGTGGAACGGCTCGCGCCGCAGCACAGACTGGCCGCCATTGCCCGGCCTTGCCGCCAAGGCTTGCAGCCAAGCCTCTACCTCCCAAAGTCTGATCTTCAGGAAGCACCTGGATGACCGCACAGGACCGGAGAAAAGTGGCAAGACCAGTCTCCAGTGATGCTGTTTCCCAACCTGGCAGGCTCTTGAATGAAACCTGGCGCAAACCGACGGATCGCGGCAGCGATGCGCCTGTAGCTGGGGGTTGAATGACGCATCCCGAAAGCAGCAGTGGAAGCAGAACCCCTAAGACCCCAATGCGCCATGGGCGGAAGAGACGATCGGATAGGCGCAGCATCATTCAGCCGCTACGTGCGGCGGCGAGACGCCATACTGGATCGGCGCTTTTGAGATTGCGCTCAAACGTCCACAGATCGACCATTTCTGTCATTGCCTCGGTGCCGGCAATCACATTTCCCTCCTTGTCGCGCGTCAGATTGATCTGATCTGAAACGAACCGCACAATGATCGCGGCGTGATCCCCCAATATCTCCGCCTCATCAATCGTCGCCGCCACAATGGCCTTGATCTCCGTCGTATGAATTTCACCAGCCGCGTTCCGTGTTGCAATCGCCTGCTCGAAAGTGGAAAAAACAGTAGGGGTCAATAGGTCATGCAGGGTGGGCAAATCGCCCTGCGCAAAAGCCGTCACGACCTGCCGAAACGCGGTCTCGGCCTGTTCAATGAACTTGGCTGGGTCGAAGCGCCGGTCCATGGCAGAGATACGGCCAAGCGCCTGGGCTGTTGGGCTATAAGGCGGTGGCAACGGCGGACCAACTGGCTGACGGGTCGGCGCCGCCGTACCGTCGATCATAGGGCCCATGGGTCCGCGCATATCGACGCGCGGTTGATCGGGCAAGGGCGGCCGCTCAAAGCCCGTGCGCTTGCCCAAGACACTGCGGAGGCGCAGGATCAGAAAACCTGCAACCATCACCAGCAACACGATTGCGATGGGAAAACCGTGATCCATCAAAAGACCTCACCCTTGATCTGCAATGCTGACCTGTGATCGATCAGAGATGCTGGTGATAGGCCGCCGCCCATCCGACCGCAACCTCTAGCGAGATACTTTGCAGAGCAAGCTCCCCACCTGTATCGAGCTCGCATGATCCTGATGCGCCACGGACAGAGCGAATTCAACCGGCATTTCAGCGCAACGCGCTCTGATCCGGGCATTATCGACCCCGCGTTGACTCCGGACGGGCACATCCAGGCCAGCCGAGCCGCGGAAGCCTTAGCGAATCACGGTCTGACGCAACTGATTGTTTCACCCTATACGCGTGCTCTGCAAACGGCCGAGCCATTCATCGCGTCTTGCCGTTTGCCCGCGAGGATTGACCCTCTCGTACGCGAACGTTATGTGTTCAGCTGTGATATTGGCTCGCCACCAGAAAATCTTGCCGAGCGTTTTTCGCATCACGACTTCTCGCAATTGCCGCCGCGGTGGTGGCCTGATGCTCTCGAATCCGAGGAATCGGTTATCGATCGTGCCAGCAGATTTCGTGCGATGATGACCTCCCGTGATGACTGGGTCTCCACCCTTGTCGTCACGCATTGGGCCTTCATTCTTGCGCTCACCGGAGTGTCAGTGACGAATGGCAGCTGGATTCGCTACGATCCAACAACGCCACCACCGAAATCCTTAGTCTGGCACCCCTGACCCCATGAAGAGATATGGACGCCGGCATTGCGCGCAAGCCAATCGAAGGCAGCAGAAGGCAGCAATCGAACGGTTACAATGGGCATATAGGGCCCGTCCGATGAGACACAAATCACGGCTTCCGGAGGTAAAGTGAAATTTGATCGGCCTCTTGCACTGGCGGCCGTCATCCTCCTTTCTGGCTGTGTAGTTGGCCCACGATTCGCACCGCCGCGAACGCCTGCTCCGGCTAGCTTCCTCTCGCCGGCGTCTTCGCCGCCAGCTTGGCCAAAGCCCGGGTGGTGGCGCAAATTCGGCTCACCGGAGCTTGACAGGCTGATTGCTGACGCCAAGGCGCACAACTTCTCGGTCGTTGAGGCAATCGACCAAATGGAAGCCGCGAATGCCCAGGTCCGGATCGCAGGCGCGCCTCTCCTCCCCAGCATCACAGCGCTCGCAAGCGGCAACTTTCAACAGGCAGGGAGCCGTGCAGCAGGAACTTCCTCGTCATCAAGCTTTTCTCCCAGTACATTTCTTGCCGGGGGCAAAAACATCGACACCCGACATTTCACTGCATCTTTTACCCCTTCATACGAACTCGACTTCTGGGGCAAAAACTACGATGCCCTCCGCGCCGCACAAGCCAGCGCCGCGGCAGCTCAGTTCAACGCGGCGACAGTTGCGCTCACCGAAGAAGCGGCAGTAGCAACGACATATTTTCAAGTGCTGGCCGACCAGGACACGCTTACGATCGATGAACGTAATTTGGCCGCTGCTGAATCATTGCTCAAACAGATGCAGGCCGAATTTCGTGCCGGGGTCGTCGATGCGCCAACGGTGGCCCAGCAAGCCGCACTCGTCGCCGGCGAGCGAGCAACTATTCCCAACATTACATCGGCGCTTCGCCAACAGGCTATCGGTCTCGGCATCTTGACTGGCCAAGCTCCAGAGTTTCTTCGGGTGCACGGCGGAACACTGAACAATCTGTATGTGCCTTTGCTGGCTCCTGGCCTCCCTTCCCAATTGCTTGAGCGACGGCCCGATGTCGCCGAAGCTGAGGCTAATCTGATCGCTGCGAATGCAGACGTCCGCGGCGCCATCGCGGCATTCTTCCCTTCAATCACTCTAACCGGTTCGGCTGGCTGGCAAAGCGTGGCCTTGAATACGCTGTTTGCACCCGGTTCATTGCTCCTTTCGGCCGTGGGTTCCACAACCCAGCCCGTTTTTGAGGGTGGCGCTCTCTCCGGTGCCCTCGCGGTAAGCCGTGCCATCTATCGCGAAGATGTGGCAAAGTACGAGCAAGCGGTCGTGCAAGCCTTCACCGATGTGGAAACGGCCATGACCGCGTTGCACTTCGCTACCATTCAGGAACATCTCCAAGCGATCGCCGTCACCCGTGCGAAGACCGCACTGGTCGGTGCCAAAGCGCAACTAGCAGCGGGCGTTGTCGACGTTAGTACCGTTTTGAACGCAGAGCAAACCGTCCTCTCCGACGAAAACGCTCTGGAACAGGCGCGACTCACTCGCTTTGATGCAGCTGTAAACCTGTACAAGGCGATGGGCGGCGGCTGGCAACTCTCGGACACCGGGACGAAATAAAACAATGGCAGCACGCCGACGAAAGCTTCTCGGCCTTCTGGCCCTGCTCGTTCTGATCGCGATCATAATCCTACGGTTGACGCACTTAGCAAAACCGAAGCCGGTCCGTGCAGAAGCCCCGGTGCCGGTAACCGTCACTTCGGTGCACGTGGCAAACGTGCCGGTGTACCTCAATGGCCTCGGTACCGTCGTACCCTACCGGACGGTTACGGTTGAGCCGATGATCACAGGGCCTCTCATAAAGATCTTCTTTCATGAGGGACAATTTGTCCGAAAAGGTCAGTTGCTTGCCGAAATCGATCCTGCACCCTACCGGGCAGCACTCGCGCAGGCTGAAGCGAAGCTCGCGCAAGACCAAGCAAGTCTGGCTAACGCCCGGCTCCAGGCACGGCAATATGCCATGCTAGTCAAGCAGAACTATACCTCCCGACAGCAGGCTGCGAACAGTGCCGCCACGGTCCTCGAAGACGAAGCACTCGTAAAGCAAGATGAAGCGACCATCGAAACAGACAAAATCAATCTCGGGTACACGAAGATCCGTGCGCCGATTGCAGGGCGCACGGGGATTCTACAGATCAATGCCGGGAACATTATCAATCCAAGTCTGCCTAATGGGATCGTAACCATCAATACAGTGCAGCCCATCTCGGTACAATTTAGTCTGCCGCAGCAGGATCTGCCGCAACTTGTTGCCGCACAAGCGGTCGGCCCGGTTCCGCTGATCGCCACTGCAGAAGGTAATCCTTCCACGGCAAAAATCCTAGACCATGGCCTGCTTTCAGTTCTCGACAACACCGTGAATTCGGCGACGGGAACACTGACTGCAAAGGGGAATTTTCCCAATCCATCCCTTGAACTCTGGCCCGGCGCCTACGTGAATGTCCGTGTTCTAGTCGGAATCTTCCACGGCGTCGTGACAATTCCTCCTGTTGCTGTTCAGCAGGGTCCGAAGGGCAGTTTCGTTTATCTTATCAAAACCGGGCCAAAAGGCTCGAAACGCCTTATCGCGGCGGTCCAGCCGGTAACACTCGGTTATTATGATGAGAGTACCGCGGTCGTCACGAAGGGGCTGAAGCCGGGTGAACAAGTGGTTACCGAAGGGAGCGCTCGCCTAGAAGACGGAGCTTCGGTCAGAATCGTATCTCCGGTCAAGGTGCCTTCGACGTGAATATTTCCGCACCGTTTATTGCGCGGCCGGTTGCAACCTCCCTCCTTGCGATCGCAATCTTGCTTCTCGGTGTCCTCGGGTATCGCGCACTTGCTATTTCCTCGCTTCCCCAAGTCGATTTTCCAACCATTCAGGTCGTAACCAAACTCCCTGGCGCTTCTCCGAATACAGTCTCAAAACTGATCACCGCCCCACTTGAGCGCCAATTCGGCGAGATCTCTGGCCTCGACGCCATGAGTTCGATTTCCGGTCAGGATACCAGTGCAATCACATTGCGCTTTGCTCTCAGCGTCCCCCTGCAGACTGCGGCACAGAACGTCCAAGCCGCAATCAACGCGGCCTCCGGAACGTTGCCTCCAAACCTACAATATCCCCCGGTGTACAAAGAGGTGAACCCCGCAGACGCCCCAATCCTAACGTTGGCGCTGACGTCGCGGACCATGCCACTCTACGAGATTGCCAATGCTGCCCAAACGGTTCTGCTTCAGAAGCTTTCACAGATCAAAGGTGTTGGCCTAGTCACGATCGAGGGTGGATTGCGCAAGGCTGTTCGAATCGGTGTCGACCCGGAACAACTCGCCGCGTATGGCCTCTCGCTAGAAGACGTGCGAAATGCCGTCGTCAATGCCAATCAGGCAGGCGCGAAAGGTTCGTTTGATGGTCTTCATCAGGCGTATACGCTCGGCGCAAATGACCAGCTGACCTCTGTATCGGAATATCGTCACCTCGTCGTCGCCTATCGCAACAAGGCACCAGTTCGACTCTCGGCGGTCGGCACTGTCACTGAGGGCCTTGAAAACAATCAGGTTTGCGCAAGTTATAATGGTACTCCGGCCGTGATCCTCGACATCCAGCGGCAACCAGGAGCAAATATTGTCGCCACTGTTGCGCACGTCCAGTCAACGCTGCACGAACTTGCCTCCTCCCTGCCCGCGGGCATCCATCTGCAGATTGTCGCCAATCGCACCTCGACCATCCGGGCCTCGGTGCGCGACGTGCAGGTCACTCTGATCAGTGCCGCCCTTCTAGTGATCCTGGTGATCTTCGTTTTTTTGCCCAACCCTCGCGCGGTTTTGATCCCTGCTGCTGCTCTACCGCTTTCGATCATCGCGACGTTTGCGGTGATGAACATGCTTGGTTTTCAACTCGACAATCTCTCACTGATGGCCTTAACCGTCGCTGCCGGTTTCGTCGTCGACGATGCCATCGTAATGGTAGAAAACATCGTTCGATTCATCGAGGCTGGCGAGAAGCCGTTACGTGCAGCCTATCTCGGCTCCCAGCAGATCGGCTTCACCATCGTGTCACTCACCGTTTCGCTGGTCGCCGTATTCATTCCCCTGCTTTTCATGCCAGGCGTAATCGGCCGCCTATTCAGCGAATTCGCCGTCACCTTGGTAATCGCAGTCGTGATTTCCGCCGTAATTTCCCTAACTCTAACGCCGATGATGAGTGGTCGCCTGCTCCGCTCGGCAGACGAAGGCCCTCCAGGCCGCATCGGCCGTGCCGCCGGAGATACGCTCGAGCGTTTGCGTCGTTCTTATCGGCGGGGGCTCGTCTGGAGTCTGCGCCGCCCCAATTTGATTATTGCGATCTTCGCGGCAACAGTGCTGTTAACCGTTGCACTGTTTCTTGCCATACCGAAAGCTTTGCTGCCGCAGGAGGATACCGGCCAGATCACCGCTGTGATTCAAGGCGCACAGACCAGTTCTCTCGACGCCATGCAGCGACTGGAAGATCAAGTTGTATCCCAGATCCGCCGCAATACCGCCGTTGAAGGAGTCACCGCGCTGTTGGGGGCCGGACTAACCAACCTGACCTTGAACACCGGCCGCCTTTCCATCGTCCTCAAGCCAATTGGCAAACGACCTCCTCTCACCACAGTGATGGCGCAGCTTCAGGATTCCCTGGCTAACATCCCAGGCATGCGGCTTTACATGCAACCCGTGCAGGACATCACGCTTTCATCCGAAATCTCGTCGGCGCAGTATCAATATGTACTGACCGATACGGACCGCACCGAACTGGACATCTGGTCCCGTCGTACCGAGGCTATGATGCGGTCGCTTCCGCAGTTGCGCGATGTAGCTAGTAACCAGCAAAATGATGGATTACAGACATATATCGATGTTCATCGTGTCGCCGCTGCGCGCCTCGGAATCAGCATGGCCGCCATCGAAGACGCCATTTATGATGCGTTCGGCCAACGGCAAATTTCAACGATTTATACACAGAACGCGCAGTACCGGGTTATCCTTGGCGTCGCCGCGACTTTCACAACATCACCTGGCGCTCTTGGAGATATCTATATTCCCACCGGTTCCATAACGGCAAGTTCTGCAGCTTTGCCCATTGGACCAGGTTCGGGGGTCAGCGGCAATACCACGACAAGCGCAACGCCCGCTTCCGAAAGCGTAGTACCTCAAGTCCCACTTTCACAGGTTGCGACAATCACGCAGCGATATGGCCCGCTTGTGATCACCCGTGAAGACCAGTTTCCTTCAACCACGCTAAGCTTCGATCTCGCTCGCGGCACGTCGCTCGGCTCTGCCGAACAAGCCATAACTAACGCCGAAAAAAAAATGCCTATACCAAAACAGATAACAGGAACATTTACCGGATCTGCTGCAGAATTCCAGTCTTCCCTAACACAGGAACCATGGTTGATTCTTGCAGCCGCCGTCGTGATCTACATCGTTCTTGGCGTTCTCTATGAAAGTACAATTCATCCTATCACGATCCTCTCGACCCTACCGTCAGCTGGTCTTGGCGCTCTGCTTGCTATGGCGCTGACTGGCACCGAATTCACATTGGTAACACTCGTCGGAATTGTCCTGCTTATGGGCATCGTCAAGAAAAATGGGATCATCATGGTGGATTTCGCAATCGAGGCGGAGCGAACAATGGGTCTGGCACCGGAAGCAGCTATCACGGAGGCCGCGATTCTTCGCTTTCGTCCGATCATGATGACGACACTGGCCGCTCTTTTCGGCGCAGTACCTCTCGTACTCGAAGGTGGCGCAGGCGCGGAGTTGCGTGCCCCGCTTGGTATCACGATCATCGGCGGCCTCCTCGTTAGCCAGATCCTGACTCTCTTCACGACGCCGGTCATTTACCTCGCCCTTGACCACTTGCGCCCCCAGGAAAGGCGCAAGATCCTGCAAACACCAGCAGGCTAGATCGTGAATTTCTCTGCCCCTTTTATCCGCCGGCCGATCGGAACATCGCTTCTCGCAATCGCCGTCCTACTGGCTGGGGCACTGGCATACCGCCTGCTGCCTGTCGCTCCTCTACCGAGTATTCCAATTCCCGCAATCGTTGTTTTTGCCTCCGAACCTGGGGCTGACCCAGCCACGATGGCCAGCACGATCGCGGCGCCTCTTGAGCACACACTTGGCCTAATTCCGGGAGTCGATGAAGTCAGATCGATAAACTCTATTGGAAATACCTCGATTATTCTTCTCTTCGGTACCAACACAAATATCGACGCCGATGCCTATGATGTTCAGGCTGCGATCAACACCGCGCTGCCAAATCTTCCGTCGGATATGCCCAGCCGACCATTTTATAAGGAGTTCAATCCCTCCGCCCGACCAATCATGACGCTCTCGCTTACGTCTCCGACAATGAGTTTGGGTAAAATTTACGATATTGCCAACACAATTCTTGTACAACGTCTGTCTCAGGTAGACGGTGTTGCCCAGGTGAACATCTACGGAGCGCAATCCCCTGCCGTGCGGATCCGGCTCCACCAGCAAGCGCTCGCCGCCGCTGGGTTGACGGCCACGAACGTCTACAACGCCGTACGGAGCGCCAATGATCTAGCGCCCTTAGGCGTGATTCAAGGGCTCAATCAAGCCCATACACTCGCAATCAACGGGCAACTCGATGATGCCGCACAGTACCGCCGCATCGTTCTCGCAGCAAAGGGCGATGCTACCCTGCGGCTTTCAGCTGTCGCCTCGGTAATCAATGGTGTAGCCAACACCCAGCTTGCCGCAACCATTGGAGACAAGCCCGGTATTGTCATTGATATCACAAAAACACCTTCGGCCAACGTGATTCAGACGGTTGAGGGCGTCAAGCGCCTTCTACCGGACCTGCGCAGATTCCTCCCGCCCGCGGTCAAGCTGTCGATCCTGACCGATCGGACAACAACGATCCGGGCAAGCGTTGCGGACATTCAGTACACGCTCCTGATCACCATTCTCCTTGTTCTCGTTGTGGTTACTTTATTCATGCGCCGGCTAACGCCAACAATCGCTGCGGGCATTACAGTGCCGCTCTCCCTTGCAGGTACGCTCGCTGCAATGTGGGCTCTGGGGTTCTCTCTCGACAACCTATCGCTACTGGCATTAACAATTTCCGTTGGTTTCGTAGTTGACGACGCCATCGTCATGATCGAGAATATCGTGACGCAGCATGAACATGGGCTGACGGGAGTCGAGGCGGCCCTCGCGGGCGCACGGCAGATCGGTTTTACGGTTTTCTCGATTACAGTGTCACTGATTGTTGTGTTTCTTCCTCTCACTCTCATGGGTGGAATCATCGGCAGCCTTTTCTATGAATTCGCGATGACGCTGTCCGTTGCGATCGCGGTGTCGGGCATTGTCTCCCTGACCGTAACGCCAATGATTTGCGCCCACTTCATGGGAAAAACACCCAAAATCAGCTCTGCGTGGGTCGTGAGCGAAAGCATAGAGCGGCTATATCGCCGCACGCTCGATTCGTACGGCCGTAGCCTTGACTGGGCCTTGGTTCACCGCAAACTGATGTTACTCCTGTTCGGCTTAACGGTGATATTCACCTTTTTTCTTTACATCGAGGTACCAAAGAGCTTCATACCGCAAGAAGATACCGGCCTGATCAGCGGCCAAACAATCGCTGCGCCCAATGTCTCTTTCCACAGAATGGAAAAATTACAAGCTGCCGTGACAAAAATCATTATGGAAAACCCAAATGTAGACACGATCAGTACCCGCGTCGGGGTTGCTAACGGCTTTTCTTCGGCGAACCGAGGCCAGATGTTTATTGGACTTAAGCCACGGTCAGAGCGCAAACTCTCCGCCCGGAAAGTGATAATGGAGCTTGCCCGCAAGCTTGCCGACCTTCCCGGGATCAATACCTACTTGCAGGTTGTCCAAGATCTCCATATTGGCGGGCAGAACAACGCCGGCCAGTACAGTTTTTCGATTATGGATCCGTCGCTGGCAGGGCTTGACACAATTACCCGCGCCATAGAGCAGAGGCTGCGCAAGCTAAAGACGGTCGACAACGTCTCCAGTGACCAGAACAAGGCCGAAACGCAGATCACGGTCAAAATTGATCGAAGTAGCGCCGCACGGTTAGGTGTCACGGTGGCAGCAGTGGATTCGGCACTGGAAAATGCATTCGCCCAGCGGCAGATCTCGCGTATCTACAAGTCGCAAAACCAGTATGCCGTCGTTATGAAAGCCCCGTCCGCGCTCCAAAGGTCGCCAGTCGATCTCGATCGTGTGTTTGTGCCAGGAAGTCATGGCCCCGTCCCGCTACGTGCACTGATCACCATCGAACGCACGACAGCACCTCTCACAGTCACGCACCTTGACGGCATACCCGCCTCGACGATCAGTTTTAATGTGGCGCCTGGTTCGACACTCGGTCCCGCCCTCGCCTCTGTGAAGGCCGCTATCGCCGCAATGGCCATTCCGGCTGGAGTCGGGATCAAATTCGGCGGAAACGCCGAATATTTCCTCAGGTCACTGCGCTCGGAACCGCTTCTTATTCTTGCCTCACTTTTCGCTATCTACGTCGTTCTTGGCGTTCTTTACGAGAGTCTTGCACAGCCGCTGACCATCTTATCGACACTACCATCTGCCGGTGTCGGCGCATTGCTGGCATTGCTGATGACTGGCATTCCACTCTCTGTCATCGGCGTCATCGGTATTTTTCTGTTGATGGGGATAGTCAAGAAAAATGGTATAATGTTAGTCGATTTCGCTCTTGCTGCGGAACGGGATCGTGGCCTGACTCCTCATGAAGCCATCCGCGAAGCAAGCCTCGAGCGATTTCGCCCCATTATGATGACAAGTTTGGCCGCACTGCTTGGCGCGCTTCCTCTTGCACTCGCTTTTGGAACTGGTTACCAACTCCGCCGTCCGTTGGGCGTTGCTGTCATTGGCGGCCTGATCGTCTGTCAGGCTCTCACTCTTTATACGACGCCCGTGATATATCTGGCGCTCACGGGATTTGGCAAACGGCACGCCCGACGCATTGCAGCCATACCGGACACTGAACAGATTCCGGCTGAATGATGACATAGCCAATACGTCGTTATTATCCGTCAGTCCGGAAAGGCTGATTTATCGGACTCGCAGTCTTGTATGATCCAGATGGGGTAGTCAACCGAGTCGCTCAGTGCCGGCACTAACGGGTCCAATCATCGTCTCCGACAGCTGGAGACGCAGACCAGAACACCTCAAAATCAAAGAGCCCTGAACAAGGCGGCCCTGGCAGCTGCCGCATCTAGGAGACCTGTGCGTGGGCAGGTCTAGCGCTTTGCAAGCGCAATGGCTCTTTGGTGTTTGGCCTGTCTGTCCTGCGCCCTGGGCGGGGCCGGGGACAATCTTCATGCCGGGAAGGCGAGAATATTCATCGTGCACTTGAGCTTGCAGGCGATGGCAGTAAGATGAACCTGGACGGTGGCTTTGGCAAGACCTCGCCATCGTATTCGGCGCAGGCCATAGCATCGCTTCCAGGTGCCGAAGATCTTCTCGATCCGGCCGCGCACGCGATGGATCAGCTGATTCCATTGGCGGAGCTTTTGCAACGTTTCCTGTTGGTCGCGGCCCCACGTGCCAGTGGCGACGATCCGGGGAACGCCACCCTTTGCACGAACGGCATCGTGAAAGTGATCGCCACGACAGGCGCTGTCGGCAAAGACCTTGCCCGGATCATCCGGGATCACGGCACCGCCGGCGCGGCCGTCATTGACGTTGGCCGGCGTCACCGGGATCTTCTCGACCAGCG
>JAJZCS010000240.1 GCA_021829055.1 Pseudomonadota bacterium | reverse complement strand
CGTGACATAGCCTTTTGCACGCGCGAACTCCCGCGTCTCGTTCATATAGCGTCGGATTTCAGGGTAGCGGGCAAAATAGGCATCAATAAAATCCCGCGCCTGACCTGTTTCAATGCCAAGCTGCCGCGCCAGACCGAACGCCGAAATTCCATAGACGATGCCGAAATTGATGGCCTTGGCGCGCCGCCGTACCGAGGGATCCACCTCGACCATTGCCGTGCCAAAAACTTCGGCGGCGGTGCGCGTATGTATGTCCTCACCCTCGGCGAAGCTTCTTTTCAGCGCGCCAATATTCGCGACGTGGGCAAGCAGCCGCAGTTCGATCTGCGAATAGTCAGCGGCAACGAGCAGGAAGCCAGGAGGTGCGATGAAGGCCCGCCGAATTCGGGCGCCCTCCATGGTTCGGATAGGGATGTTCTGCAGATTCGGGTCATTGGACGACAACCGACCGGTTGCCGTGATGGCCTGCGCGAAATTCGTATGCACACGGCGGTCGGCAACATCGATCTCGTTTACCAGAGCGTCGGCATAGGTTGATTTCAATTTCTGCAATTGCCGCCAATCAAGAATTCGCGCCGGCAATTTTTCGCCGGATGCGGCCAGTTCCTCAAGAACAGATGCGTCGGTGCCCCAGATACCGGATTTCGTCCGCCTGCCTCCGGGCAACTTCATTTCTTCAAAGAGGATTTCTCCCAGCTGCTTGGGGCTTCCAAGGTTGAAAGAATGGCCAACAAGCAGTTCGATGGCATGCTGAATCTCATCCATCCGTCGCGCGAATTCAGCTGACATCGAAACCAGATCGTCGCCATCCACCATCACGCCCGCGCGCTCCATGGCGAGAAGAACGGTGACGAGAGGTCGCTCCATCGTCTCGTATACTGCCAGCGCATGTTGTTCTCGCAACTGCGGCCGGAACTGCTGCCATAAACGAAGCGTGACGTCAGCATCCTCGGCGGCGTACTCCGTGGCCTTGTCAACCGGAACATCGGCAAAGGAGATGCGATTGCGCCCCGTGCCGGTGACAGCGTCGTAGGTAATGGGCTCATGTCCGAGATGCAGCTTCGAAAGCTCGTCCATACCATGGCCATGGGCACCAGCAGCCAAGGCGTAGGAGATCAGCATCGTGTCATCGATGGGCGTGGCGTCGGCGAACCCCGCGCCGGCCAACACGTGCAGATCGAACTTGGCGTTGTGAAAAATCTTGAGGATTGAGCAATCCGCGATTATTGGTGCAAGTTGTCTAACAATGTCCGCGAGCAATAATTGTTGTGCGCCGGGGTGCCCAATGGGGATGTACGCAGCGTTTCCGGGGGCGACCGCGAGCGAGATGCCAACCAGTCTTGTTCTGCGGGCGTCGAGACTGGCGGTCTCGGTGTCGATTGCGACCAGACCCGTCTCCTGGATGCGCTCGATCCAGCGAATCAGGGTCTTTTGGTCCACGATTGTCTCGTAGGGTCCGAAAGGCTGCGCGGCTGACGCGGTGTCGTGTGGTGGACCGGCCGCCGCAGCTGGTAGGCCGGACCCGGACCGGGGTTGCTCTCGGGTTTCGAAACCGAGCCGGGCGGCGATGCTCTTGAAACCCTGGCGTTCGAGGAATGCACGGAGAGAGTGGCCGTCAGCGCTACGAACGACCAGATCGTCGATCGGTTGGGGAAGCGCGACATCACGGCGAAGTTCGACGAGGCGACGGGAAATGCGGGCTTCTTCGGCGTGTTCGAGCAGTGCGTCACGGCGTCTGGAAGGCTTCATGGCACCGGAGGCAGCCGCAGCCAGGACGGCTTCAAGCGAGCCATACTCACCGATCAACTCGGCAGCGCCCTTCGGCCCAATGCCGCGCACTCCGGGCACGTTGTCGACGGGGTCGCCGGTGAGGGCTTGCACCTCGACAATCCGTGACGGTTCAACCCCGAATTTCGCCAATGCTTCGGCTGGGCCAATTCGCGACTGCTTGATCGGGTCAAGCATCGACACGCCACTATCCAGCAGCTGCATGAGATCCTTGTCCGAGGAGACGATGATCGTTTCTCCTCCTTTGGCTTTCATGGCCTCGGCGTAGCTTGCAATGAGGTCGTCCGCTTCGAAGCCCTCAATCTCGATTGCAGGCGCCCCGAAGGCACGCGTTGCCTCGCGGATCAACGAAAATTGGGGGATCAGATCTTCTGGAGGGGGCGGCCGATGAGCCTTGTAGCGGGGATCAATCGTATTCCGGAATGTTGTTCGCGCGGCATCGAACACCACCGCGAGGTGGCTCCCGCGGTTTTCCTTCAACAGCCGGGAAAGCATGTTGCAAAAGCCGTATACGGCATTGACGGGCGTCCCATCCGGGCGAGTCATGGGCGGCAGTGCGTGGAACGCCCGGAAAATAAAACCCGAGCCGTCTATCAGGATCAGCTTTTCTTTGTCACTCAATGTGCGTCATCTGCAGCATCGGCCGCGAGAACGTAGCGCCGGCCGCAATACGGGCAATCGATCGCCTGGTCGAGAACGCGCAGAAATACGCGCGGATGGCCGAGGGCTCCGCCACCACCATCGCACGCGACAGTGCGCTCGCGGGTCTGAATCGTTTCTAGAGGCTGATGTCCTCGCCCGGGGTGGCCGGGCGCGTCGCTTTCGGACGCTTCAGGATGTTCCTGTGTCATTGCTTTGCTCTCCTATCGCCACGATAACCTGCACCGGCATGGCTTCCTCAAAGTTCCACGCGATCCTCGGTTTGATTCTGCTGGCTGCGCTTGTCTCCTGTGCGGGCCGCATCAGGCAACCGGCGCCCAGCTTCCGGCATCCGATCATCACCATGGGGTACTTCAGTTTGCGTCCGGGCATGCGCTTGCCGTATCGGGTTTGGCGGCCGAAGGGAAGGCCGCGGGCGGTGGTCCTTGCCTTGCACGGCTTCAATGACAGCCGGGATGCCTTCGCCATACCTGGACCCGCCTTCGCGGCGGCGGGCATCTTGCTTGTGGCCCCCGATCAGCAAGGCTTCGGCGCGGCGCCGGGCCGAGGCCACTGGCCAGGGACGGCGGTCCTACTCACCGATGTACGAAAAATGCTGACGGACCTGCATGATCAGCATCCGCGCATTCCGCTGGTCCTGATGGGTGAGAGCATGGGCGCCGCGGAAGCTCTGTTGCTTGCGGCACAGGGTGACGCTGATGTCGCATCATATATTCTTGTTTCGCCAGCGGTCTGGGGCGGTGCGGCCATGGCACCTGCCCTGCGAATTGCGGCAGCCTTGGCTGGCACCTTGGCGCCGAACGTCCGGCTGACCGGCAGGCAGGCGCATATCAGAGCCAGCGACAATACGGCGGCGTTGATTGCACTCTCGGAAGATCCGTTGACAATTGCCGCAACCCGTCTCGGAGCTGTTGCCGGCTTGGTACGACTCATGGGGCGGGCGCAGGCCGCTTGTCACGATTTTGCGCCGCCGCATGCCTTGGTTCTTTACGGAGGGCACGACGAGTTGATACCGAAAGCGGCGATGGCGCGCTGCTGGCGTGCGATGCCGGCGGACCCGGGGGTCGTCTTGGCCTATTATCCGGAGGACTATCACCTGATGCTGCTCGACCATCAACGAGCGATTCCCACCAAAGATATTATAGGCTTTGTCCTGCATCCCAACCACCCGTTACCCTCCGAGGCCGCTGTCAATGCACTGATCTTCAGCGCAGAGCATTCCTAGGCCAGAGCATTGAGTTCCGGTAGGATCCACGCTATGCCAGCCCTGAAGGACCCGTAGCTCAGCTGGATAGAGCGTTGCCCTCCGAAGGCAAAGGTCGTACGTTCGAATCGTATCGGGTCCGCCAATGAAATCACGACGTTATCAGGCTTGTAAGTGGGCGCGAAAACCA
>JAJZCS010000239.1 GCA_021829055.1 Pseudomonadota bacterium | reverse complement strand
CTCCGCCGCCGTGTGATCCAGATCGGTGATCGCGATCGCCTGGCCCAGTCCCCGTGCCTCCCCCACATCGGGGCCTGCCACCAGCACATCAGAATACAGCCCCGTTGGAAATCCCCAAGAGAGTCAGGCCCCAAGGCGGTTGGTATTATCCCCGCAAGGCGCGCCAGCAAGAATCGGTGGCTAGCATTTCGGGTCTGACGCCGTTTATTCCTTGCCGGCCAGATGCCGAAAAGAGCGAACGGCGAGGCGGCCACGACATGACGAGCAAAATCGGTCAGATCCGAAACAACACCGAACTGCATGACCGAGCGGTTTCGAAGGCTCTTCAATCACCATTAGTGCGAGCCTAAAAAATTTCCTGCCAAGCCATAGGCGTCTGATCAGCCAATGGGGTAGACCGGATCGCCGAGATGGTCCACAACCTGCTCTCATGGAGAGCCGCATCGAGCGCTTATGCACAGCTAGCGGGCTACGGATGACCCACCCCCGCCGGGTCATAGCACGCGTATTGTCCGAGGCTCCCGATCACCCTGACGTTCAGGAGCTTTACCAACGAACTCGGGCGGTAGATCCGCGGATTTCACTCGCCACCCTGTACCGCACTGTCCATCTGTTCGAGCAGTCAGGAATTCTGGAGCGACGCAACCTCGGCAGTCGGCGGGCACGCTACGAACCCTCGGGAGAGCACGATCATTTTCATCTCGTGGACCTAGATAGCGATAAAGTGATTGAATTCGACGAACCAGAAACCGAAGCTTTGATGCACCGTGTCGCTGCCCGCTACGGCTTCGACCTTGTTTCGCTGCGGATTGAACTTTTTGGTCGCCGGACCCGACACAATACCGAGTCACGCAAAACGCCCCAAGGCTCCTCCTCTACCCCAAACACAGGCGACCAAGTGCGCTGATGGTACAGTCGACGATCACTGACGCTATCGATTTCGGCGAGATACGGTCCGGCAACCTTGGCGTCCGGCTCGGCCACGACCAGGCCGATCTCGATGCCGTTCAGGCGCTTCGCTATCGGATTTTCTATGACGAAATGGGGGCAAAACCCGGCGCCGAAGCACAGCTGAGCCGCCGCGACCGCGACCGCTTTGACCCAATCGCGGATCACTTGGTCGTGATAGACCACGATCTCGGCGACGGTCGTACGGCCATCGTGGGGACCTATCGGCTGATCCGGCAAGACGCCGCCGCACGCCTTGGCCAGTTCTATTCGGCGGATGAGTTTGACCTCTCGGCTCTTGAGCGTTTTCCTGGCCGCCTGCTTGAACTCGGCCGCTCCTGTGTGGATGCGGAATATCGTTCTCGAGCAGTTATGCAAATGCTCTGGCGCGGCATTGCGGCTTACGTGTTCCATCACAAGATTGATCTGATGTTCGGCTGCGCCAGCCTGCAAGGTACCAATCCCGACGCGCTCGCGGCAGATCTGACTTATCTTGCAACCCATCACCTCGCTCCAGAGGCAATCCGGCCGCGCGCCGTGCCATCGCGCTATGTCGAGATGCGACGCCTTCCGGATAGTGCGATCGACCCGAAGCGGGTATTAGCCGAACTGCCGCCACTCATTAAGGGTTATCTTCGGCTGGGCGGCTTCGTTGGCGATGGTGCCGTGATCGACTGGCAGTTCAATACGACGGACATCGCCGTCGTGGTACAAACCGACCTTGTGACCGAGAAATACTATCGTCACTACGAACGGCAAGTACGCTGATCGACCGGACAGGAGGCTTGAGACTTGGCCTCTCAACAAACGCACGGTAAGTCATACATATGGACGACGACGACATCCCGGCCCCTGAAAGCATGCTCCCCTATGATCAATGGACGGCGGAAGCATTACGCCTTGTCGTTTTACGTGCCCTGGAGCACGTCACTGGCGAGGGCCTGCCAGGCGGACACCATTTCTTCATCACGTTCCGGACAGATGCGCCTGGTGTGGCGATTCCAGATCGGCTGCGTGAAACCTATCCCTCAGAGATGACCATCGTCTTGCAACACCAGTTTGGTGATCTCAGAGTAGACAAAGCGGCTCACCGTTTCTCGGTCAAGTTGTCCTTCGGCGGTATTCCGAGCATGCTAACGGTTCCCATTGACGCAGTCACGCGCTTTGTCGATCCCGAGGTGCAGTTCGCGCTACAATTTCTACCTGGGGACAATGAATCCGAACGCGAAATCGCAGAGCGACCTGAACCTGAGATCGAGGCACTTCACCCCGGCGATGACGAACCGGATGATAACAGCGGAGGTATGGCTCCCGTTGTCAGCCTTGATGCCTTCCGTCGGCGCCCGCCAACCAAAACCTGACCTTGCCAATTGCCCTCCTGACTTAGTGTTCGCTGCTGCAGGAATATCATGATGGACGCCTCTCCCAACTACGACGCTGAATATCGTCCCCTGTTCCCGCTCGGCCCGGACACCACGCCATACCGTAAACTCGATATCACCGGGATCTCGACCATCCACGCGGATGGAAAATCCATCGTGAAAATCGCCCCCGAAGCTCTGTCTGCTCTTGCTTTCGAAGCATTTTATGACGCCTCGTACCTGCTCCGCCCTAGCCATCTCGCCCAGCTTCGCGCGATCGTTGACGACCCCGATGCATCAGAAAACGATCGGTACGTCGCCATGGCACTGCTCAAGAATGCGAACATCGCGGCGGGGCGCATTCTGCCCATGTGCCAAGACACCGGCACTGCCATCATCTTTGGAAAAAAGGGCCAACGCATCTGGGTGGAAGGTGACGAGGAAGCAGCTTTGTCGCTCGGTGTGGCTCGCACCTATACCGAAACGAATCTGCGTTATTCCCAGATGGCGCCACTCTCGATGTACGAGGAACTGAACACCGGCACCAACCTGCCAGTCCAGTTTGATATTTATGCAGCCTCCGGTGACGCGCACGCCGAGGAATTCGAACTGATGTTCGTCGCGAAAGGCGGCGGATCTGCGAACAAGACCTTCCTCTATCAGGAAACCCGGGCAATCCTGAGTCCCGACAGACTTCTTGATCTAATCGAATCCAAGGTGAAGAGTCTGGGCACCTCGGCATGCCCGCCTTACCATCTCGCAGTCGTGATTGGTGGTACATCCGCCGAGGCGACAATGAAGACCGTCAAACTCGCCTCCACCCGATATCTCGACGCACTCCCCATAGAGGGATCAAGGGCGGGCAATGCATTTCGCGATATCGAGCTCGAAAGGCAGATCCTCGACATAACGCGTCGAGTGGGCATAGGCGCGCAATTTGGCGGCAAATATTTTTGCCACGACGTCCGCGTCATTCGCCTGCCCCGTCACGGGGCCAGCCTCCCAATCGGCATCGGCGTATCTTGCTCGGCCGACCGCCAAATCCGTGCAAAAATCACCAAGGCCGGTATTTTCCTTGAACAGCTGGAAACCGATCCTGCAAAATACTTGCCCGATATTGCCGAAGACCGGCTTAACGGCCACGTCATACATATCGACCTTAACCGCCCGATGAACGAGATCTTGGCGGAACTATCGAAGCATCCGGTCAAAACACGCGTCGCCCTCAGCGGTACCATTGTCGTTGCCCGGGACATCGCACATGCAAAACTGAAAGAGCGCCTGGATCGAGGCGAAGGCCTCCCGGAATATTTCAAAAACCACCCAGTCTACTACGCTGGACCTGCGCGAACCCCGAAGGGCTTCCCTACCGGCAGCTTTGGCCCAACAACGGCCGGGCGTATGGATTCGTATGTTGCCGGGTTTCAAGCGGCTGGCGGCTCAATGATTATGCTCGCCAAAGGCAATCGTTCGCAGGCGGTGCGTGATGCCTGTAAGAAGTTCGGTGGCTTTTATCTTGGCTCGATCGGTGGCCCCGCTGCTCTTCT
>JAJZCS010000238.1 GCA_021829055.1 Pseudomonadota bacterium | reverse complement strand
GCCAAAGCACGCTTGGCGCCGGGTCACCTGGCGCGAGGGCAGCAACACCACCCTGGCTGGGCGCTTTGCCGCCGTCCGCGTCCGCCCCGCTAACCGCGACTACAACCGCCCGACCCCGCGGCGCTCCCGATCCGGCCTGAACGCCACCTCGCAACATCAATGACCACGCTCAGAACAACAATCGCCCGCACCCTCGCCAGAACCCTGCCTAGATGCCCGTGTTGCCAACGACAAATCGAAAATGCTCGATTTATGACACAGTAAGACTAACAGGCTGCGCCGAATGCGATGGCTGGGTCTCGCCAAAGCTTCCGCCCAAGTTCACTTCACGGCCACCGCCTGCAATCTCAAGCGCACCCTCAACATCCCCGCCGCAGCAGCATAATCGTCCCCAACGCCTGACAGTTTGTTCGAAGCCGATCAGCAAGACTTCAGTAATGCATGAATTTCATATTTTTTTGTATTTGGCTATCCGAACACAAGTCTCATAAGCCAGGTCCCGCAACGTGATATAGAAACGCCAGATGGCCTGTAAGCCGGGTTCTGTCCGTGCGTCACCGCACGCGGCAGTCATTCATCTGGGATGCGCATTGCTGCGCACCTCATGCGACCAACCCGAGCAACAGGGCGGGAACACCCTTGCGGCCATGATCGCTCACACCGCTGGTTACTCCTATTCGGTCTTGCTCCCGGTGGGGTTTACCCTGCCACCCTTGTTACCAAGGGCGCGGTGCGCTCTTGCCGCACCATTTCACCCTTACCCGCAAGGATCGGCGTGCGGGCGGTATATTTTCTGTGGCACTTTCCCTGGGGTCGCCCCCGCCGGCCGTTAGCCGGCACCGCATTCCCGTGGAGCCCGGACTTTCCTCCATCGCACACCATTTACTAGAGGCAACGGCGACTACCCGGCCATCTGGTGCATTTTTTCTGAACCATACGCAGATCCTCGTCAACCATACTCAATTATTATCCATCAAGACCCGAATTGCAGCCGCCCGTGCCTGTGTCTCCTCGTCGGGCACACCATTGATCGAACCAGGACGAAACCGACGTTGGAACGCAGCAACCACGGTGGAATAGTTGACACTCAAATCATAACCGATTGCACCAAGATCAGCGGCGATATCACGGCTCTCAGTCTTCCTGTCTGTCCAGAGCCCGATTCCCGCTTTTGCCAAAATGGCCCACGGAAACTTTTCTCCCGGATCACGTTTGCGATCCGGGGCAATGTCGGAATGGCCGACTATATTGCGCTGACGTATCGGGTGCCGCGCGAGTATACCCACACAAAGCCGTATCAGGGATTCGATCTGCCTGTCGGAGAAAGGTGTATATCCAAGCTCGTGGCCTGGATTGACCAGCTCAATACCAATCGAGCGATCATTAAGGCCACAAACGCCCCGCCAGTAGCTGACCCCCGCGTGCCATGCCCGGCATTGCTCGGGCACCAGACACAAAACAGAACCATTTTCCTCGACCAGGTAGTGCGCTGAAACCTTCGTCGCCGGATCACAAAGGCGTGCCTTGGCCGCGTCAGCGGATTTCATACCGGTATAATGAAGAACCAAGTGGTCCACCAAGGCGCCCGCGGGTCGGTCATCAAAATTCTCAGAAATCATGATGTTAGGTCACGCTTTATCTGATCATAGGCGGCGTTAATCCGTGCTACCCGCTCAGTGGCCCGTGTAATAAACTCTGCTGGCACCCCGCGCGACGCAAGTTGATCCGGATGGTTTTCGCGCATCAACTGTTTCCACCGCGCACGTATCGTATTCAACGCCGTGCCAGGAGGCAATCCTAAGACACTGTATGGGTCTTCATCCTGACCGGTAGAAAACGAAGGATTGGCAGCTCGAGCCTGCTCCATCTGGGTCAGGCCCAGGATTAGACCGATTTTTCCAAGAAAATCCGTCTCCAACCGGTTAATCGGTCCATCGGCTCTCGCAATCCCATAAAGCGCGCCCAGAACTTGTTCGAGGGTTACGCGATTGTCGGCGAAAGTGGCTGCAAGCTGACGCGCATACGGCTCGAACCCGGCAGCATCTTCGCGAGCATGGTCGAACAAATGCCCGATCGTTGGGACCGCGGCGGCCTCGATACGGAAATACCTGCGAAAGGCATCGATCTCTGCGCGCGTCACGGGCCCATCACATTTCGCCAGCTTGGCTGCCAGCACGGTCACGCTAATGGCAAAAACCTGATCGCGTCGTCCAACCAGCGCGGCCAAACGAGCAGAATCGAGCGGTAGGGCCCGTCGCAGATGGGTGCCGACGGTTCCGAAATCGCCTCGATCGGCAGCGTGCCCCAGCATAATGCCGGCGATCGCCCCTACGGGGCCGCCCACCATGAGCCCGACCGTGCCGCCAATCACCTTGCCCCACATACCCATGCGCCAAATATCGTCCGAGTGACGGCTTTGGTCAAAACGACTGCGCCTGAGTTTCCCCGCTACGCAATCAGTAGCGGCGCAACAAGGCAACCAGCCGACCTTGCACTTTCACTCGCTCAGCGGGAACGATTCGCGTTTCGTATCGAGCGTTAGCTGGCTCGAGAGCGATCGAATTACCGCGCCGCCGCAAACGCTTTAGAGTGACCTCATTATCATCAATAAGCGCGACCACGATCTGACCAGCTTCAGCAGTATCAATTTTCCGAATGATCGCCGTATCGCCGTCGAGAATTCCTGCTTCGATCATTGAATCCCCAACCACCTCAAGAGCGTAGTGCTCGCCGGAACCAACCATCATCGCGGGCACCTCGATATCTGTATGGGCCGCGCGCAGCGCCTCGATCGGCTGCCCGGCAGCGATCCGCCCGTAAAGCGGTAATGAAATCGCGGGAACGCCAACCGCCGTCTGAGCACCTGTGAACCGTGCCGAGAAATCTCCTCGAATGACATTTGGAGCAAACCGGGAAGCAGTTGGCACCTCGGACGCCTCGGATTGAGGAACCGCGTCGGCTGGCAAACGCAGAATCTCCAGCGCTCGTGCCCGATGCCTATACCGACGTAAGAAGCCGCGTTCCTCAAGCGCCGAAATCAGACGGTGAATACCCGATTTTGACTTGAGGTCCAACGCTTCCTTCATCTCCTCAAAACTCGGCGCGCAACCAGTCCGACGCATATGTTGGTCGATGAATTGAAGTAAATCATGCTGTTTCGGCGTGAGCATTAGCTGACTCCGGTCTTCCCGAGACGCGAACGCGGTCGGAACAAAATGAAAACATTGTTCTAAAGAGCTTTCTCGCGCCGCGTCAATCCCACAAAATACTTAGCCCTGCGCCGCCTGACCGAGATCAACCAGACCTACACCCGTGCCAGACTTATTCGGTCGGCGGCTACGTGGACGGCAAAACCGCGCCAGTCAGAGCCGCTTCGCGTGCTTCCGGTGCGGGAACAAGTTGGACGCCTCGAAGAACCCTCTGATTGTTCTGGTGTGACGTTCTGAAGATGTGGGTCCGAGGATAGGCGGTGGGTAGGGCGGATTGATGGCCGGGATTTTACGGCCCGAGGGATCGTCGGGACGGTTTTTGCGGGTGTTTTCCTTTATCCGGGCGCGGCTTTCCCGCTGAGCCAGACCAGACGCTGCAGGTTGTAGACGGAATTGGCGAGGCCGATGGTTCGGACGAACAGGCTCATGGGTCCCTTCTGTCGGGCGAAGACAGGCTCGACCGCCGAACGGGCCCGGGATTTCGCCGCGTTGGCGAGCGCTGTCCGCTGCGGCATCGGACGTCCCAATCTCCGCCGCACTCTGGCCAGTCCTGATCGCCGCCTTTTCTGCTTCGGTGTGCCGCTGTCGTGGTGCGGCAATCAGGCTGGCGTCGATAATCTGCCCGGACATTGCCAGATAGCCACTCTCC
>JAJZCS010000237.1 GCA_021829055.1 Pseudomonadota bacterium | reverse complement strand
CCTATATCTCTTCGTATTCCCCATTTCAGACTTATTCTGACAATTCCCATTTTCGTTCGGGCAACGAGGCATGGTCGAGCGTATCCCCGTTGAGCCAGATAATTCGTTCGTATTTGGCAGTGGCGAACTCCTTGGCTATCGCAGATTTTCCGGAGCCCGAGTCGCCGATCAGAAAACAGTGAAGTGGACCCTGTTGTTAGGACCACATAAGTTGGCGGATTAAGTAGAGCCCGGCCTGTTCCCTTCTTCCAAAATCATCATGCTGCTTGATGCTGCGGTTGTGGAGATGTGGGCAAGGCGTAAGCCTTGTCCAAGCGTAGCGCCATATCCACAGCCGAGCCGTGTGTTTCACAATTGATGCCGCCGCGCCAGACCGCCATCGGCGTGCGATAGCCCAGCGCCTGGTGTGGACGTCCGGTGTTGTAAAACGCGATCCATTCGGCAATGCCGGCCTTGGCCTCGCGCCCATCGGCATACCCCTTCAAATAAATGGCTTCATATTTCAGGCTGCGCCACAGCCGCTCGATAAAGACGTTGTCCATCCAGCGACCGCGGCCATCCATCGAGATCGCCACGCCCGCTGTGGCCAGCGTCCCGGTGAAGGCGGCCGAAGTGAACTGACTTCCTTGATCGGTATTGAAGATCTCGGGTTTACCGTGGCGTGCCAGCGCCTCTTCCAGGGCCGAGACGCAGAACCCCGCATCCATCGTATTGGAGAGCCGCCACGACAACACCGCCCGGCTCGCCCAGTCGATGATCGCCACCAGATAGAGAAAGCCCCGTCCGATCGGCAAGTAGGTGATGTCAGCCGCCCAGACCTGGTTGGCACGATCAATGGTCTTTTCCCGCAACAGATAGGTAAAGATCTTGTGCCCCGGCGCCGGCTTGGTTGTCCGCAGTTTGGGGCCCAGGGCCGCAATGCCCATCTTGCGCATCAACCGCTGCACGCGCTTGCGATTGATGCTCAGACCCTAGCCCCGGAGCATCGCGGCCATCCGGCGGGAGCCCAAAAATGGCCAGGCCGTGAACAACTCGTCCAGACGGCGCATCAGTCCCAAATCATTGTCGTTGGCCGGCTTCGCCAGCCGGTACGCCCCAGAGCGCGCAAGGCCCAAAAGGGCGCATTGCCGCCGGATCGACAGCTGGGGGTGGCGGCGGTCGAGCATCGCTTTGCGGCCCGGAGTGCTCATCTTCCGGACCTCTTGGCTAAAAATCCCGCTCCACCTGCGGGTTTCACAAAGTTCCGGACGGGGATTTCAGTAAGTCGCGGACAGCCGATGCAGTAAGTCCCGGACAGGGATTACAGAAAGTCCCGGACAGTTTGGCGGTTCGGATTCGGTAGCGCCGTTCAGGCATTGTTCTCTTTCAGGTTTGGCTGGGAGGGCTCTGTGCCGAGACGGAAGCAAGCGAAGCGAACGACCGTGAAGGACATACGAAGGATTCTGCGGCTGACGAGCGAAGGCATGCCGGTGCGCCGGATTGCCGAGCGACTACGGATCAGCAAGACGACGGTATCTTCCTATTTGGTGCGCGCGCAGGCAGCTGGGCTAAGTTGGCCCATAGCGGCGGAGTTGGACAGTGACACGGCTTTGGAACGCGCGCTGTTCCGCCGGATGGGCCGACCCTCGCGCGATGTGAGCGAACCGGACTGGGCAAGGGTGACGCAGGAGCTCAAGCGGCCTGGGGTAACGCTGCTGTTACTATGGCAGGAATACCGTGCGGTTCAGCCGACTGGTTACAGTTACACGTGGTTTTGCCAAACCTACAGAGCGTATCGGCGCCGAATGCTGCCAAGCTATCGGCACCGGCACGAAGCGGGAGCGGTGATGCAGACCGACTACGCTGGTCAAACGGTTGAGGTCATCGATCCGCAGAGCGGCGAAATTTGTAAGGCCCAGATTTTTGTGGCGGTGCTGGGCGCCTCCTCTTTGACCTTTGCGATGGCGAGCGCTGGGCAGAGACTGCCGGACTGGATTGAAGGACAGACCCGTGCACTGGATTATTTTGGTGGTGTTACCAAAGCCATTGTCTGCGACAATCTGAAATCTGGAGTTGCCAAAGCGCTGTGGTTTGAGCCCACGCTGACTCAGACGTTCGCGGCGATGGCCGAGCATTATGACACCACGATTTTGCCGACGCGTGTACGAAAGCCGCGTGACAAAGGAAAGGTTGAAGGCTCGGTTTTACTGGTAGAGCGCTGGATTTTGGCACGTCTGCGCCATCAGCACTTCTTCAGCCTGGCTGACTTGAATGCCACCATTGCGGTTCTGGTTGAGGATCTGAACGGGCGTCCGATGCGGCGGATTGGAAAGTCGCGCCGGCAGTTATTTGAAGAGATTGAACGAGCAGCCTTAACGGGGTTGCCGTCTGAGCCCTTTGAATACGCGGAGTGGAAATCCGCCAAGGTTCACCCCGACTACCATGTGGAAGTCGACAAAACCTTTTACTCGGTTCCGCACCGGCTGATCGGCCGCAAAGTTGAGGTGCGTCTGACCTACAGGGTGGTGGAGGTCTTTTGCGACCATACACGTGTTGCCAGCCATATCCGTCGTTCCCAGGGCTGCGGCCACGTGACGGTGAACGAACACATGCCGAAGTCTCATCAACGCTATGCCGACAGGACGCCGGCAAGCCTGATCACGATTGCGGCCCGGATTGGGGTCAATGCCGCGGTGTTGGTGGAGCGGATGATGCGGGAGCGTCCTCACCCTGAGCAGGGCTACCGCTCGGCCATGGGGATTATCGCGCTGGGACGTCGCTATGATCAGTCACGGCTGGAGGGTGCCTGCGAACGGGCGCTTGCGATCAATGCGATCAGCTATGCCTCGGTGAGCGCGATCCTCAAATCCGGCCTCGACAAAGCGAGGCCGGATACCGAACCGGTCCCCCCGACGCCCGTGCACGCCAACATCCGTGGCGGCACCTATTATGAATGAGGAAATGCCAATGCTGACACACCCGACCCTTGACCAGATGCAGACCCTTGGACTTGCCGGGATGGCCGCTGCCTACCGGCAATTGGCCGAACAAGACGGTCAGTCTGATCTCAACCGCGACGAATGGTTGGGATTGATGCTGGACCGCGAGATGGCGGTACGTGCCGACAAGCGGCTTACCAACCGGTTGGCGGCCGCGAAGCTTCGCCACGGCGATGCCTGTATTGAGAACATCGACTTTGCCGCCAAGCGCGGTCTGGACCGGCGCAGCACGCTGCAGCTGGCACAAGGGGCATGGCTGAAGGCCCATGACAATTTGATCATCAGCGGCCAGACGGGCACCGGGAAGACATGGCTTTCCTGCGCGTTCGGCCGGCAAGCGGCCCGACAGGATTACTCAGTCCTCTACGTGCGTGTACCACGTCTGTTCGAAGACCTGGCCATGGCCCGTTTGGATGGCCGCTTCCCACGGGTGATCGACAAGCTGGCACGCGTCCAGCTGCTGATTCTTGACGATTGGGGGACCCATGGGCTGAACGATCAGCAGCGTCATGATCTGCTCGAGATCTTCGAGGAGCGCTATCGGCGCAAATCCACGCTGATTACCGCCCAGCTACCCGTGGCCCAGTGGCATGACATGATCGGGCAGGCCACCGTGGCTGACGCCATCCTCGACCGGATTGTCCATAACGCTCATCGCATTGCCCTGGAAGGCGAGAGCCTGCGCAAGCGAAAACCCGCTCCCCCCTTGACCGAGCCCGAAACCCGCGAAACAAATCGGAAGTGACATCAACCAGGCTACCGAATACCGCCGGCCTCAAACTGTCCGGGACTTAGTGAAACCGGTGTCCGAGACTTAGAAGAACTGCTGTCCGGTTTTAGTGAAATACGCACTCCACCATCAGCTGGCCGATCTTGGCGTGG
>JAJZCS010000236.1 GCA_021829055.1 Pseudomonadota bacterium | reverse complement strand
GTTGGCGTCCGGCGATGGTGCCAAGGGCGGTCGTCCGCCGTATGTGGATGTTCAGGGTACGGATCCTGGCGGTACAGAACAGCGTCAGCGACGCTGTGTATGGAATATCGGATCCGGGCTCGGCTGAGCTGGCTGCGCTTTTTGGGTTTTGACCCTGGCGCGGCGACGCCGGATGCCAACGCGACCCGGCGGTTTCGCGAGAAGCTGCGCGAGGTCGGCGCACTGGACACGCTATTGGCCGATGTCGGCAACCAGCTCAGGGAACGCGGCTGTCTCGCGATGGGCGGGCACATCGTCGATGCGACGCTGGTGGCCGTGCCCAGGCAACGCAACACCCGGGCTGAGAAGGATGCGAGCAAGGCAGGCAGAAGGACCCGCCCTGACGAGATCCGGCCTGACAAGCCCACCCGGGCGGCCCGGAAGGCTGCCCCGATGCCCGCTGGACATTGAAGCCAGGCCGATACCCGATGGCAGGCCCGGTATCGACATCGCGATCCCCGGCTTCCGCTGCAAGAGCAGCCTCTCGATCTGCGGGGCCTTTGGCTTCATCCGCAAGGGCAAGGTCACCTATGGTTCCCGGTTCGACGGGCGGAGGCTCCGGGATGCCGTGACGAACGACAACACGGCCCCCGCGGTCCGGACGGACACAGCCTGCCGCAGTCAGGCCAATGAGAAAGGGCGCAAGCGGCAGGGCAAGGTCAGCCGTATCCATCGCAGGAAGCCCACGGAGGCACGCCGATGCCGGAGCGCACCGCGAAGGTCAACGCCGCCAGATCCCGGGTTCGTGCCCGCTATTGCAGGGGCATAAACACAACGAATGAAGCGCCGCACCTGATTTTTGACGTTATCTTCCTGATGTCCGCATTCAGGGAGTTAAAGGAGGCGGCCTGGCCCGTTCATCGTCACGGCTTGTGATGCACCTACTTCTTTGGGTGTGGAGCGTAGAATTCCGATCGTCAAAAGCCCGAGGATCGAGAGGCCGATATACACCGCAAAGCCTCGCGCGTAACCGGTTGGACCCATCATCTCCACGAAATACCCCAGCAGCGGCGGAACGGCGAAGCCTCCAAGCGCCCCTAGGCCTCCAACCCAGCCAGCAGCGCCGCCAACTGCATGAGGCACATAGTTCGGCACCATGCGGAAAACCGCGGCGTTATTTACACCCATCCCCGCACCGACAAACAAGGCGCCGATTACGCAGGCGAAGAACTCGCCGCACAACGTCATGAGCAGCGCTCCGACCAGCAAGAGCGCAAGAGACAACATGGCCACAACCTCACCACCAAAATGGTCGGCCCATTCGCCACCCGGCACACGGATCAGCGAAGACAATAGCGAAAAGCTCGCAGTCAAAATAACCGCGGTCCACCGGTTGGCATGAAAAAAGCCCTGCCAATACGTCGGAAACCACGCCGTAAGGGCCAGGAAGCCACCAAATGTCGTGAAATACAGAACAACAAGCAGCCAAGTCCTCCATTCGACCGCCGCGTCGATCAGGGTCTGAACCACGTTCCCTCGTGGAAACAGTTCCTGCCCAGCGCGCGCGGCGCGCGCACGCCGATCTTCATGTGGGATGCCGCCATCGCTGAGCTGGAAATAGGGTGCATTGTGACCGAGGCGAAGATACAATCCGATACCAACAACAACAATTGTAAGCCAAACAAGATATGCACCCCCGAGACCAACGAAAAGAATCACCAATGGTATGATTAGCGCGGCTATACCCGGTGACGTGTTGCCGAAACCTGCATAGGCAGCCAAAACCAAACCCTGCCGACTCTTGGGAAACCAGTATGATACTTGACCGACTCCGACCGGGAAAATCGCAATGCCACAACCACCGAGCGCACCAAAAAGCAACAGCCAACGGTAGTCGCTCTGACCGAGATGATCAGGATAAAGCGTCCGCAGCATGTAGTAGAGCCCACCGATGCCGATCATAGACATGATCAGCAGGATCAAAAACGGCAGTTTGCCTCCGGTCGTATCAACCCAAGCACCGAAAGGGATCCGTAGGAGAGAACCCGTAAGCGTTGGAAAGGCGACCAGAAGTGCCACCTGCTCTACGGAAAGATGCATGACATTGGCGAAGCTGTGCGCTGTTGGCCCGAACAGCGAGACAGCGCCAAACCCGATAAAGAATCCAATTGTCGCCCCAAGCAATGCCTCGTTGGGGCTACCACGTACGGCGGGTTGACCGGATAACCCGGCGGGTCGGCAATCTCTCATGACGAGGCTCTCCTGATGAGCACAGTCAAAGCAAACTTAGGCGCATGAAGAGGTAACTGGGCACTACCGGAATGCGCAAGGATACGTGAAACAATGCTGACTCTCGCGCCTGCTTTGCTATGATTTGTAATTTCTTTCAATTCGTTGCGCTGTCATAGCAAAGCGGCAGATTTCGGGGGCCATCCCCAGATTGTATGCGAAAAGGCATGGCGACAATTTACTCAGAATCGTAACCCACAGCCCAAACAAGAGCAAAAAGGACGTTGGCACATGACCGCTGGGCTCGGCGCAACTACGCACAGGCGGACTAGTGACGTCGATTCAACCAGGATCGACACCTCAGAGGTTGCCGTCGCGCGACAGCGCAAAATTCTGCATATCGATATGGACGCCTTTTATGCCTCGGTGGAGCAGCGCGACAACCCCGAATTGCGCAGACGCCCACTTGCTGTCGGCTATGCCCGAGAACGCGGCGTCGTTGCTGCCGCAAGTTACGAGGCCCGCAGATTCGGCATCCACTCGGCAATGCCTTCCGTCACCGCGAAACGCCAATGTCCCGACCTCATCTTCGTACCACCGCGCTTCGATGTATACCGCGCGGTATCGCAAGAAATACGCACGATTTTCTCGGAGTACACGCCCATCATCGAGCCGTTGTCGTTGGACGAAGCCTACCTGGACGTCACGGAAAATCTTCCGCGGATACCGTCCGCAACGCAAATCGCCCATGAGATCCGGACAAAGATTCGGGAGCGCACTCAACTTACTGCGTCAGCAGGTATCAGCTACAACAAGTTTCTTGCCAAAGTTGCATCCGACCATCGCAAACCGGATGGGTGGTTCGTCATCACCCCCGCCATGGGACCAGGGTTCGTCGAAACCCTTCCGGTCAAAAAATTCCACGGGGTAGGGCCCGCGACAGCAGCCAGAATGAACGCCCTTGGCATTGAGACCGGCCTCGACCTCCGCGCCAAGACATTATCCTTTCTGCAGCAGCATTTCGGCAAGGCAGGTACGTTCTATTACTGGATCGCACGTGGTGTTGACGATCGTCCCGTCCGTGCCGATCGGAAACGCAAATCCATCGGGGTCGAAACTACCTTTCTCCACGATATCTTCATGTTCGACGCCGCGCGGGACGCTCTCCAACCGATCATCGAGAAATCCTGGCGCCTGTCAGAGTACACCGGTTCGCACGCACGGAAAGTAACGCTCAAGGTTAAATATTCCGATTTCCGGACAGCAACACGGAGTCATACGGACCCGCTGTACATCGGCGATCGCAAAGCTCTTGATCGAATTTCCAATTCCCTTCTCGAATACCTCTTCCCGGTTCCGAAAGGCATACGCCTGCTCGGCATTACTCTGTCATCCTTTCAGCAATCTTATTCGACCGCCACCAGACAGATCGAGCTTGCGCTCGATATGTGAGGAGGTATGTCGTCATCTCCGGTTGTCTTGGTCAAAGACTATTTAACCACAACGCCTAAACCCGCATTTCTTGCGCGGGTAGGTGCATCGGGGTTCCGAATCTGCGAAAGTTCTTTTGTAACAGGGATCTTCTACGAGTTGGAGGAATTCCCCGATGCCGACGGAGTGTAGCGCGGATCGATGTGGATTTGGCGTGGTTTCTG
>JAJZCS010000235.1 GCA_021829055.1 Pseudomonadota bacterium | reverse complement strand
CTCCTCGCGGCCGAGCTCAAGAGGCGATCAGGATGGCGGTACCGTGGGGTACGTGCGGGTGAACCATGAGGACGCGTAGCACATCCGCGTTGAGGCCGACGAAGACAAAATGTGGGCCTTTTTGCCCGCCCTTGAGTATTTCGCCGACGGAAGAGAGAGTTTGCCATTCGATGCGTTCTTTGGCCTTTGGCCAGGCCTCTCCTAGCTTGCGCGCAAGAAACCGGTGGGCTAATTGCACGTAGCGGTTATTCGGCAGTACGAGACAGATCGTCTGTCGTGCAGTCAGTGCATGCTTTTCCACTTCAGCTAGCATGCGAGCAGCCATGGGGGTGGCGTCATTCCAGGCGTCGATCAGCTCCTCGGTACGGATAATGGTCCGCTCGAGTGCCTTCCTCGCCGGGCTCAGCGAGCCTGAGGCTATTGCAGCCGTGAGCGCCAGCTTCACATCGGGCCAGGCATTTTTCTGGCTGGCGTAGTCGGGCCCACCCGCTTCGGCGGACTGCGCAGTCAAATCGGTATAGCCTGCCGGTAAGTTCGAAAGACGCAGTACGTACAGGCATGCTTTCAGCAGCGCGGCATGAGCAGCAGATTCCTCGCTGCCCGCAGCCGTGGTGAAGCGCTGATAGGAGAGCGCAACCTGTGAGGCTTCGCAGTCGACGATGTTGACATTAAAATTCGGTAAGCTGCGCGGATCGGGCTGCCAGTCTTTCGGGCGAGGACGCGCCGAAAGCAGTGCATCCTCTGATTCCGCCGCATACACTTGCTGGGAAATGCCTGCGCGGGAGAGTCGCGCACTTAGCATGAAGAATGTCTTGGGGTCATCTGTGACCACGACAGCACCGGTATCAGGGAAGCCGCTTTCTCTGGCATAAGACAGAAATTCGGGAATCCGCTTGACCGAGGTATAGTCCGTACGGGTTGCAGCTTCTGTGGCATCCAGGAGCAGTACCTCGGGTACGCCCTTGGCCTTCAAGGCAGGGGAGCCCAAGGCGGTTCGCCATGCGTCCTTCTTCCGAGCCGTGTAATGCATCACCATCATTGCCCCGGGCGCCTTATCGGCCAGAGGCCACTCCCTGCTGACCTCCTGCTGTAAGGTACGCCGGCGCTGCAGGTGCCGGACTTTCGCAAGAGTTCGCTCGAGCGGACTTGACGCTGTTGTGGCCCAAGTGCAATTGGCGGGATCAAAGATGAAGGTCGGAATGAGTTCTGCAAGGGAGGGACTTGGGGTATCGGCGCTGAACTGACTCAGATGGTTGAGCGCCTTCAAAGCGGCGAGGAACGCCGGCGATTCGGTGGCGACCTTCAGCACGGTGGCTCCGTCTTTGGCGATCCACAGATTGCGGAAGAGCTCGCTAAGCTCCCCTCGATCAACTAGCACGCTATCGACTGGAGCTCGGATGGAGTATGTACCCGGGTAAACCAGAGTCCGCATGCCGCGGAGGTCTTTGGCGAACACCCTCTCGAGATTAGCGAGCGCGTGCAACAGCGAGACACCTTTGAGCTTTGCTGGCCACAGCAGGCAAAGCACTGTGCCCCCTTTGTCTGCCGCCGTGAGCAGCGTGTTGACCAAATCCCTGGCCCAGGGCTGAGGGGATATGGTTTCCAGGGCGGTCCGAGAGTGGTAGACGAGAGGGGCGGTTCCGACACGGGCCTGCGTCCAAGGCCGTTGCATGCGCTTCGGCGCCGACGGAGCGTGCGGGGGCGGCGGGACAATTTTTGATTTAGCCGGAGTCCGCCTTTCCCTGACGTGCCTCGCGGAGATTTCGCGAATACGTTCGGCCTGCCTTTCTTTGGCCTTTGCCTGATCTGCGAGACGTTCCGCCAGTGATTTTGAAAAGGACATGGGCGGGCTCCGAGCTGTGCACTACCGCTATCTAGCGGCTCCCTTGGGAGTTAATCCGAAAGCTACGTTCACCGCGTCTTCCATCGATCTGCCATTCATCGCAGCTTCGAGGAGCATCTGTGGGTCCGGCAGTGCGAGCTGGTTGAGTTCAAACGCCGAAACGTTCGTGGCGCCAGATATGCATCTGAAATAACGATCCACAGCGTGCGCGCTCAGGAGCTTCGCCAACCTCGTAGGGGGCAGAGTCGGCCGGTTGGATGTCGCTTCTATAATGACGACGTGGTTCTCACCAATGAATCCCCCATATGTGTCAAAGATGCTCGGCGACACAGCGGCCACAACTAAGCGATGACGTTGATCCTTCGAGGTCACGCGCTGCATGACCACGCATGGGGAGGTTACTAGGGAAGGGTGAGACTTGCTGCCTAAGTCTACGAATCGATGCTCACCATCGAAGCTGGACTTGCTTTCCAGGCGGACGAGTTTTCCGGGAGTAATGTCTCGAGACCACATGAGCGGAATGGCTGTATGCGCTTTTCTCCGGCGAACGTCAGAAAAAGATTCAAACTTCGGGCGTCTATCGCGATTCCATACATACGCGCCAATACGCACGCGGTAACCATAGTCAGACAGACGGAATCGGGATAGAGCGGCCTTCTTAAGTATGGACACATCATCGACGGATCGCGGAATCGGCCACGCTGCACCAGAGTTCGGCAGAATGCATTTACCTACATTTGTGTAATGCCCGGAAGCCGATACAATAGAGACATCTGCTCTAACGCGCCCGCGATGGTTTTCGGTACGCCGGCGGAGTACGGTTAGTGCGGTCTCTTGTTCGACATCTATGAAAACGCCTTGCCGATCACTAACCATGCCGATATGCCGAATTTCCGCGTTGTGAAGGAGGAATTTTCGCAGTCGCCCGAAGTACTGCCCGGAGAGAAAGCTGGTTGGTGTAACCAGAGCGGCATGACCGCCAATGCGCAGCAAGCGCACACAAAGAGTAATGAAGAGAGCATAGAGATTCGGTTGAGCTTCTATGACTTCAGCGTATGCAGGGCGCAACGGCTCGAGTTCTTTGGCCGTCATCTTGCGGTATGGAGGGTTGCAGACGATTACGTCGATGGTTTCGGCAGCAGAAGCAAAGTGAGTCAGGGAATCTCTCGAATGGATCTTGAAGGATGGGATGTAACCCGTCTTCTGGATTTCCTCATAAAGAGCCATGCACAAGAAGTGATTGGACAGCGCGCACAAAGTCTTATCTAGGTCTGAGCCGTGTAGGTGTTTCTCGACATGCTTGAGTAGTTTAAGTGACGTGTATCCCCGCCTTTTCAGGGCAGTCCGCATGCGTAGCGCGATTGGGGCCAAGAATGCTGCGCCGCCGCACGCTGGGTCCATGAACGACTGGCTGCCGAAATTAACTCCTTGTGCGTCTAGGTCATCCATGAGTCCTTCGGTGAGCGACGCGGGCGTAAAGTACATTGCGAGCTGCTTCCGATGACTGGCATCAATCGTCATCGCGTACGCGGAGCTGAGCCAATACGCGGCATCGAGAAAGGTCAATTGCTTTAGGATGACAATAAATGCATCCACTGCCGTCTCACGAGCTAGAGTCTTAGAGTAGGGTAGAGACGGCTTTGGAAGTGCTGGGAATTCGGCATTGCACCACAAGCGCAACACGGTCCCAATAAGAGTGGGCCCGTGACTTCCGCATCGCTCGGCTGCCACGCGGAGCGCTGTAATCCTTCGCTTGATAGAAAGCTTTGAAGGCGGTGCCATCAAGCTGTCCCCACAAGTGCATCCTCTGTATCCCTTATCATTCGGCACGTGTTTGGTCAATTGCGCAGTCCTCGAAATTCTTCTTATTAGCCGCTTGACGCACATTGTGAAGCCGATGCGGCTATGGTAGCGGGAGAGGTCACTCGGCGGCTATCGGGGTTTTCCTGGTGCGCACCCTCAAGTGGACTGAGTCTTGCTCTACCTTCCCGGTCTACGTTGGATACGGTGCCGAATGATAAGGGATACAGAG
>JAJZCS010000234.1 GCA_021829055.1 Pseudomonadota bacterium | reverse complement strand
AGTGCGTCCCAAACCCGAAAAAATCCCCGGAAACGGGTCAAATCAGCCCGGTCCAGCCCCAATCCCAAATAAACTCGCCGCAAAACACCACTTGCCCAGTCAAATCGCCGGTAGATGGAGGTGGCCAGCCTGCTGAAACCAGCCCCCCACTAGCTAGGCGGGAGGGTGTTCACCGAGTGGCACAATGTCATCGCGCATGAGCTCGGAAAGTTCCTGCCGTTTCCGAATCAGTGTCACTCCCCTTCCATCGACGAGCACCTCGGCAGCACGCAGCCGTCCATTGTAAGTGCTTGACATAACCGCGCCGTATGCGCCGGCATCCAGGATCGCCACCAGATCACCGGACGCTAAGTCGGGAAGCGGACAAGCAGCGGCAAAACGGTCGCTGCTCTCACAAACAGGCCCGACAACCTCCGTTATCGTCACCGGCTTTGATGATGCCGCCATACCGACCGGCACAATTCCATGCAAAGAGCCGTACAAGGCAGGTCTGATCAAGTCATTCATACCAGCATCGAGAATCACGATCTTGCGACCAACGCTGACTTTAACCAACGTCACGCCCGTGAGCAAAACACCCGCCGGCCCTACCAGCCACCTTCCCGGCTCAATGATAAGATCAAGGCGCCTGTCGCCTGCAACTCTTCGTACCATCGCCGCATATGCAGGCATGGGAAATGCTGGCCCTGAATCGTACGGTATGCCGAACCCACCCCCAAGATCCAGGCAAGAGATGACCGCCCCCTCACCACGCAGCCTATCGATCAAGTTGACAACCCGACTGTATGCAACTTCAAAAGCGGACGGCGAGAAAATCTGGCTGCCGATGTGGGTCGAAAAGCCAATGGGGGCAATTCCCGGCAGCGTCCCCGCGTAGCGATAGAGTGCCGCCGCCTCGTCATATGCTATACCAAACTTGTCCCCTGCTCGCCCGGTACTGATCTTGTCATGCCCACCCGCCGTAACATCCGGGTTGATGCGTAAGGCTACCCGTGCGACCTTTCCCGCAGACGCCGCAATGGCAGATAGAACGGCTAGCTCTTCTGCGCTTTCGATATTGATTTGACCAATGCCATGACCAAGCGCCATCTCAATTTCGCAGCGACGCTTACCGACACCGGAAAAAACGATCGCTTCAGGCATGATCCCTGCCGCGAGCGCGCGCGCCATTTCGCCGGCGCTCGTTACGTCCGCACCGGCGCCGCCAGCGCGCAAGAGTGAAAGAATTGCAAGGTGATCGTTCGCCTTAACGGCGTAGCGGACGGCGGGAGTTAGGCCTTGGTCGCGAAACATATCCAACAGATCAGCCAAGCGCGCCCGAATCGTTCTGGCACCGTATACATACGAGGGAGTGCCGAAACTGCTCGCGATCTGGATGAGCGGAAATTCTTCCATACATAATCCGCCAGACATACGATAGGCTAACGCCGAACGTGCGGCGATTAGCGCCCGCCAGGGTGTATCAAGATCGATGGCGCTCATCTTACTGCCATGGATATTGATGCGGGTACGTAATCGCACTCGCAGGCCCCGGCGGTTGCGGCGCGCCGGCCCGGCCGCATCCTGTCAACATCAGGCACACTGCCAACGCCAATAACGCCACCATTCTCACGACTGTGTCTCCGATAACGAACTCTCAGGAGCTAGGATGTCAAGCCATCGTGCAGCCGCTGCTGCGACGTTCTCGGGCGCGGTTCCACCATAACTCCGCCGCGATGCAACCGATGCCTCTACACTCAAGCACCCATAAACCTGTCCCTCGATCCGTGGCTCGATTGCCTGCATCACGTCCAAGGGAAGATCAATCAAGCCAACACCTCGCGCCTCTGCCTCAGCAACAATCCGACCGGTCACGTGATGGGCCGTCCGGAACGGCATACCAAGATCACGAACGAGATAGTCGGCCAAATCGGTCGCCGTCGCATAGTCGACTCCAGCAGCCGCGTGCATTCGCGCAGCGTCCGGCTGCATATCCATGATCATCCCAGCCATGGCCGCAAGAGCAAGTTCGACGGCATCAAACCCTATAAAAACAGCTTCCTTGTCCTCCTGCATGTCTTTTGCATAGGCAAGAGGCAGCCCTTTCATGACGGACAACAAGCCAATTAAGGCTCCAAAAACTCGTCCTGTCTTGGCACGTGCCAGCTCCGCGGCGTCAGGGTTTCGCTTCTGAGGCATGATTGATGAGCCTGTAGAAAACGAATCAGATAGTCGTACGAAACGATAGGGCGCGCTTGTCCAGATAATGATCTCCTCGGCAAGACGCGAGAGATGCATTGCCAGAATTGAGAGTGCAGAAAGGAATTCGATAGCGAAATCCCGGTCCGACACTGCGTCGAGCGAGTTCGCGGCTGGCCGATCGAATCCCAGGGCCGCAGTCGTCATCATACGGTCGATCGGGAAGGAAGTCCCTGCCAGTGCAGCGACCCCCAAGGGGCACTCGTTCAAGCGGCGTCGACAGTCCGCAAGTCGCCCCCGATCGCGGGCAAACATCTCGACGTATGCAAGCAAGTGATGCCCAAATGTTACGGGTTGTGCCGTCTGCAAATGCGTTAAACCCGGCATGATGGTAGCCGCATGCGCTTGCGCGCGTGTCGCAAGGCTCAGCATCGTTCGACCAAGCATCGCATGCACCGCATCAATTGCGTCGCGCACCCAAAGCCGAAAGTCGGTCGCCACCTGGTCGTTACGGCTTCGTGCTGTATGCAACCGTCTCCCCGCCTCGCCGATTCGTTCGATCAATCGCGCCTCGATATTCATGTGAATATCCTCAAGTGCCGAATCAAAAATAAAATCCTCGCTTTCAATCGCACTGGCGATGGCAACCAATCCTGCATCGATCGCCTCCGCGTCCGCCGGCACGAGTATCCCTTGCTTCGCCAACATGGCGGCGTGCGCACGACTCCCTAAAATATCTTGTCGCCATAACCGCCGATCGAAGCTAATCGAGGCATTGATCGCCTGCATCACGGCAGCGGGTCCGCCTGAATAACGCCCCCCCCATTGCAGGTTGGCTCCAGTCGCATCAGAATCGCTGGAATTAGATTTTGAATGAAGGGTTTCGCTTGTCATGGTAAATGGACTTTCTCGGCGCGGTGCAATCATTCGAGGAAGCTGCCTCGCGGCGAGCGGCTTTCTCCTCCCTGATCTAGCGACGCTCGCAGGCTTCGGCAAATCTGCAGACGCGGCTATACGCTTGCCAAACGCATCCTCCAGCTGGCGCGAAAACCTGCCCTTGGCTGCACCGCCGTTCCATTTCATGAACTCTGGCGGAAAAATCCTCTCTCTCGCTCACTATCTTGGAACAGGGCTCGTAGTGAATTTTTGGGCCACCTGGTGCGCCCCTTGCCGCGCTGAACTGCCAACATTAGTTACCCTAAACAAGAAACTTCATGGCAGCGGCATACGCGTTCTTCTGATTTCGATCGACATCGGCGGAATGAAAACGGTTGCTCCATTCTACAGACAACATAACATAAAAGGTTTACCGATCCTTCTGGATCCATCCTCAAGCGCGCTCGACGCCTTCCAGACCCCTGGCATTCCATTCACGGTAATTGTGAACCGTGATGGCGATGTGGTCGCATCCCTTCTTGGTGCTGGCGACTGGGACACAACAGCCACTGAGGTCGCACTCCACCGCCTTATCGGGCCGCCCAACAGAGCACGCCATGCCAAGCCGACGTCGTCGGCTCCGGCGCCCTCGTAACATGAGTCCCTCATGTTCTGTTACGCGTCTATTCGACAGGCAACTGGTGTCCTCGCCGCTGCATGGCCACTTACTTTCAATCCACTTCCGCGCGCGTGTGATCCGGAAGTGTCAGAGCCTGACCATTTTTAAATGCGGCAACCCATCGTTTATGTTGATTGGAGCAACCGTTT
>JAJZCS010000233.1 GCA_021829055.1 Pseudomonadota bacterium | reverse complement strand
GACACCTCCATCGCAACTTCCCGAAAAACTACCGGGAGGCTATCCGATCAGCCCTAAGCATTCAGCCCATTTCTATTCGTAGCGTCGAGGAGCCTCATTTTCTAATTGTTTTTTTGAATCAGAACCCCCTGTTCAAAACCTTTGCGAATCGCTACAAGAATCGGCGATTGCCGATCAATGGTCGGCGCCATCGCAAGATTCTTTAACCCGCCGGACGCACCGGCATCCGGAATCCGGCAGCGCCGGGACGGATTCAACACGGAGAGGCTTTCACCATGTCGAAAGCGTTCATTGCCCAAGTTATCCAGGAATCCGCTGAACTCACCGGCGTTGCGGCCAATCGCGCCGCCTCGGATTTGCTTGAGGAAATTGTCAAGAAGTTGAAGAAAGACGGAAAGTTTACTCTCCCCAGCTTTGGGACTTTCACCGTTCGTAAGACGAAAGCACGGAAAGGTGTAAATCCCCGTACTGGAGCAGAAATCAAGGTGAAGGCGGGCAAGACGGTACGCTTCAAGGCATCTCCATCACTCAAGAAGATGGTTTGATTCCGAACCGGCGTGACAGTAACGTCACGCCGGATTTTTATCTGTAGCTAGACTTACCGTTGCTGGCGGATAGCTCTGCTCCCAGCCTCCCCCAAGTGCCTGATAGAGCCTCACGAGATCCGTCGAGATAGCAGCCTGACTTTGAGCCTTTGCCTGCTCCGCAGCAAGTAGAATTTGTTGTGCTGTCAGGACATCAAGGTAATCGGAGAGACCTTCTCGGTAACGCTCTTGCGCGAGCATCAACGCCTTCCTGCTCTCATGTACGTCGCGTTTTAACGCCATCAGCCGAAACTGCTCTTGGTCATAGGCCGTTAGACGATCATTTACCTGGTGAAATGCAGTGAGAACCACTTTTGCATAGTCGATAGCCGCCTCCCGCTGTTGAGCGCGTCGCAGGTGTAACGCACCGAGCAGCTTGCCACCGCTGAAAAGCGGGAGCGTGATTTCCGGTCCGATCGCATAGGTGACGGCATTAAGCTGATTTAGATCGGAAAGCTGCAGCGCCTGCAATGATACAGAGCCTGACAGGGTAATGTCCGGAAAGAAAGATGCTTCCGCTACACCGATTTCAGCCGTCGTCTCATGTAGTTTTGCAAGTGCCTCGCGGATATCAGGCCGCCGTGTCAACAGCTGTGACGGTAAACCGATTGGAACAGTCGGAGGTGCCGGAGGCACGCGGCCTGGCGCTGAAAGTTTAGCGATAAAGGCGCCAGGGTTGCGGCCAAGCAGGAGTCCGATTTGGCTCTTCTGATCGGAGATCGCCGTCTGAAGGCTCGGAAGCTGAGCTTCGATTGACGCTGCTTGAGCCAGTGAATCAGCGACGTCCAATGCGTTGTCCAATCCGGCCTGCTCGCGCTGTGTGGTCAGCTTCGCGATACGGTTCGCGCTCTTCAGATTTTCCTGGGCAATTTGGAGAAGTGTCTGATCGGCGCGAAGCGCAATGTAGTCTTGAGCGATTTCTGCTTCGATATTCAGGAGTATAGCGCGGCGGGCCTCTGCAGATTGCTCAACTGCAGCGAGTGCCGCTTCTTCGGTCCGCCGGTTTTTCCCCCAAAGATCAAAATCGAAAACCGACGAGAAGCCATACTGCAGCAAGTTAAAGGGCTGAATTAGGGGAGCGGTAATGCCACCACCTCCCGCTGAGGCAGCACCACCTCCGGCCGTTGCTCCGGCGTTGGTGCTGGTCGCCGTGTTCGATTGGCTACCGAACGCCGTGAAGATTCCGTTCTTGCTCGGCCCTTCACGGGTAAAGGATCCGGCGAAGTCGAGCGCCGGGTATAGGCTTGCTCCTGCGATTTCCGCTTGCGCCCGAGCCTCAGCAAGGCGTTCCGTAGCAATCCGCACGTCAAGATTTTGTGCTGTGGCCTCGTCTTCGAGGTGCGTCAGCATTTCGTCGTGGAAGCTTGCCCACCACGCTGTATTGACCGTTTTTGACGTAACCCGATCGGGGGCAACCGTATTTGCTGCAGGGAAGTGAAATCGAGCTGCGACATGGGGGTGTGGTGGCGAAAAATTTGGCCCAAGTGTGCAGCCGCCGAGGAGCAACGCGCCCACAAGGACGGTGAAAACCGACTTTGGTATGCCTTCGCCGTGCAGTACCCACGTGCGAACATCAAGTTTCATAGACAACTCCTTCGGCCGCTTTAGGGTTGGCACCCAACAATAGAATAACTGGCCAGATCAGCAACAACGGAACCCCAAGAATATGGAAAAGGTCGAGATAGCTCATGAACTGCGCCTAATGTTGCACTGCTGTAGCTATTTGATAAAGCGATTGACCATGGAGGCTGCGATACGGTGAGATCTGCTCCGCGAGACGCGCATGATGGAATTGTGTGCGCCACGCAAGCATAGTTGTAACGAACGAAATCCCGATTGAGCCGCCAATGTTGCATACTTGGTTGATAATCGCTGACGCATCAGCATTCCAGGCTGCTGGCAAGCCGATGTATGAAAGAGCAGAAATTGGAATAAACAGGAATGGCAACGCGACTTACCTGCAGCATACGGCCAATCGAGATGGTCTAGAACGATACATCGGGAGCAATCTCTGATTGGAGAATTAATCCGACGGCAGTTTCCAAGAGCCCACCGATCAGGAGTAACCGGGGAGACACCAATTTTCCCGCAATAATTCCGGCGATCGGCATGAGTCCAATCGTTGCGACACCGCCGAGAGCGAGGGCGAAACCTGACGTTTCGGCTGAATATCTGAGCAGTGTTTGAGTCGGCTGCGGCAACAATTGCGTAGTCGAAAGAAGAACAAAACCGATGACAAACATGATCAGGCAGGATACCTAAAAATTGCGATGACGAAACGATATGACATTTGCAACCGGCTCAGGATGATCCCATTCTCAAAGCACGAGGGTGGTCAGGCAGACGCTCTAGATAACGAACGGAGTACGAATAAAGAAGCTGTCAAAGCCATCATCAAGCGAGAATCTATCCAAAAAGATCTGAAGTCCTCCGAAACCAACCGCCACAAGAGCGAGTCCAACATAGTCGAAGTTGCCCGGCTTCGAGCTTGGCGCGGCGCTCAGTGATCAAGACAGGTGGCTCATCGATAAAAATTGCGATAAGCGTGAGGGCGATCAGTCCGATTGGCAGGTTTATCAGGAATACCCGGTGCCACGACAAATGGTCTGTGATCCATCCACCTAGAATCGGCCCGGGTGCGGGCGCAACGATAACAACCACGCCCTAGAGGGCAAAAACCTGTGCGCGTTTTTCTTGTGGGAAACTGTCCGCGTACATCGAGAGCGTGACCGGTTGCAGTCCACCGCCCCCCAATCCTTGCATGACCCGCGCGACGACCAGCATCGTTAATGACGTCGAGAACGCACAATGACCTCCATGAAGGGAGCTAGGGCGATCATTGCCACGATGACCCAAGGGTTAAAAATCCCGGCAGCAGAGCGCGATTGCTTCATAATCACGAAATGGAATGAGATATAACGTCAGGTAGATCGAAGAAATTCTGGTTCCAAAAGAGGAGATGAGGTCGTTAAATAAAGTTTTCCGGATTCTTGCGTGCGATGGAGCGAGATCTGTGAAGCGTAATTTTTATTTGTATCGGAGTTTGAAGAGGAAAAAGAAGTGGCGGCGAGCCAAGAGTTTTGTCGGCGAGTAATAATTAGTTCCTAACAAAAAAAGCAAGCAATTGCTCCTAGATTATTCACGACGTTTGAGAGTCAAAAAAATCATGTTTTATACCAACCGCCTTGGGGTCTGACTCTCTTGGGGATTTCCAACGGGGCTGTATTCTGATGTGCTGGTGGCAGGCCCCGATGTGGGGGAGGCACGGGGACTGGGCCAGGCGATCGCGATCACCGATCTGGATCACACGGCGGCGGAG
>JAJZCS010000232.1 GCA_021829055.1 Pseudomonadota bacterium | reverse complement strand
ATCCCGCGCCTCCAGCTGCATCACGCGCGGTCGGATTGAGAAATGGCTCGGCTCCGGCTCGCTTTGGGTAGGCCGTGAATGCGCGATCGCAAGAACCGAGCCTAATCGCAAGACGAAGGCATGGAGTTGGTTCCCGATTCTGCCGAAGCTCCGCACCTCCTTAAGGAAGTCTGCGCTGGCCTGCCGCGCGGCCTCCGCCTGTTCCAATGGCGGAACGCAGAGGTTCTCCGTTGGCGCGGAAAGCTCCATTCGGTTAATCGACTTATGACACAGTTCGAGGAGGTGGCGGATGTTACCCCGGGACAGGTGACAGAACGTGCGAAACCCTGCATAGAATGGGCACGTTCGTGAATGCGGCTCGTAAAGGTGCAGCAGGCAACCAACGAAGTTGTTATGCACCCAACCGGTTGCACCGGTGAACTTGTTGTCTTTCCCCTGCCTAAGCAAGCCGAACTCCCGCGCCACGGCCGCGGGTTTGATTTTGGGCCGGTTAAGCAGTGCCGGCATGACGACGCTCGCCTCCGGGTACTGCTCGTCGCAAAGCAGCTCGGGCAGGATCGCCTCGCCCCGCGCACGAAGGGCCTTCGCTACTCGGTCATTCAATGTACGGCGAATCGCTGCGTCGCCGAGCGCCATTTTTGCGAGCTCTCGGTGTGGGACATCCGGAAATAGCTTCCCAACGGCACCCAATACAGCGCGGCGGTGGGCGTCTTCGCGCCGCTGCGGAAGCGAGGCCGGATCGCGCAGGATCGCGAGGTCAAAGGGCGCAAGTTGCGGGGGCTCGGCACCAATATTGAGGAAGAGGATTTCGGCTGCGAAGACATCAAAATTTTCTCGGAGATAATCTTCCAAGTTGTGCATTCGAAAATCGGCCATCTCCATCAATGACTCTGTACCGAGAGTCCCACGGGTCCAGAAAGCGTTGCGCTTCATCGCAAGATTGAAGATGAGGGGCGTCTCGCTGTGCTTGAGGTATGTGTTGACAATGCGCTGCTGATATTCCGAGAGATTCTCATATTCGTCCAGATACACGAAGTAGGTTGAAGCCGCGAGGCAAGGGAGCGCATTCCGGACAGTCTTTACCAAGTCGAGCACAAACGACGCGCCCGGCAAAAACAAGGGCTTGGGTGCCGTGTGTACATTATTCACCCACATTCGGAGCTGACGTAAGCATATTTCGAGGCGCGACCGCAAAGCGTCGAGAGTGAGGGGGCACGGGTCAATGTATGGCGCGAGATCATCGAGTCGAATCCGCTGGAAGTCCGATGTACTGAGGACGCCGGCCTTGCTGTTTGCAATGCTGTGCAGGCTCCCGATCACCTCGATGCCGTTTGTAACTGCCAAAAGGTGATCGAAGGCTGAGCGCCATACGTCCTCAGCGATTCCACGGCCGTTCATGGCGGCTGCGAATTGCGTATCGGCCCGCCAGTAGAGGCCGATGTGCCCCAAGGATTCCAAGGGCACGGTCTGGCGTTCACGCGAGAACGTGCTTTGGTGGGAGAGGTACCGCAAGAGCATCGTCTTCCCGCAGCCTCGACCGCCGACGATGATCCGCGGTTTCTTCGCGTCAGCCAGGTCAAGTTTGTCGTAAAATGGCGGTACGGCAAAGTGCTTCCAAACGTCGTGGCCGTATTCCTCGGCTCGGTTCTTTACGAAGGCCTTCTGGATTGCTGATGTTTCATCCATATTTTCACCTGTCGAAGAGCGACTTCCACTTTGCGGGTTGATTCCACCAGAATATCGGGAGGCAGTTGTTGGGCGCAGCGTGCTCAAAGAAGAATGCGAGTTCCAACGCACCAAAGCCACGGTGAATTGAGGAGCCTAGGACGATGCCGCGAGTGGAGAGGATGTTCAAGTAGAGGCTCCATGCCGACTGCGGCGAATTAAGCCCGTCTTTGAAGGTGCGCCCGCCTGCACCGAAGATCGCATGTGAGGGACCTAGGGTTTCTGCGCTAGCTACGGAAACATTGGGAAGATTAGAGTGAATGTGGGCCACACCGTCATCGTGAGCGACGAGCGGAGCATAGATGAGCCGGGTATTGGTGCCCAGGTTTCCTAGCCCATAGGGGATGGCGAAATCCTTGACGAACTGGGTGCCTGTGCCGAGAAGATCATCGACAAACACGATCGCTTCCATTCCTCCCGCGACCAAAGAGGCGATATCCTCGGGGTTCGCAAAGACGCGCCTGGGCACATGCAATTTCCTCGCGAAAAGCCGCAGAATGACATCAGCGCTCTTTCCTGGGGCGCTGCCGAAGGGAACCACTGGTACCAGCCGGACGCCCGGGTCGGAGGAGGCCGGGCGCAGTCGCTCCTGCCAATCGACGATGCCGCCGCTGGCCCGGCCGTGATCCGGCAAGACCCGCTGAACGAGTTGTCGCATCAGAGCGATAGTCTGGTCCTCAGACCTGTACGTAATACTGTCGAGGAGACACGCGGCAAAGTAGCGCTCGGAATCGTTTCTAAAATTGCTCCACCATTGGTTTAGCCGTTGGATGTGTAAGCCAGACCAGATTCCACAATCTATGAGGTCGCGACAACGGCTGCGAACTTGCTCAATATAGGTGTGGCCCTCGCTTGGTATCATGAAAGGGGCGATTGGCGCTGATGCGGTGGTCACGATTGTCCTCGATTCGCCGGATAACGTATCATTCGGTGCCGGTAGATCCGAAACTGCCGTCCGGTCGGGATGCCGGGGGAGATTTTGCTCGGCACTGTCCAACATCTCCAGTATCAGACAATTTCTTAACTCCCGCCATCCCTCCGTGGGCTTGCACCCGGCTGGGTTCCTGCGAAAACCGCTGCCATGCGACTTCCTGCCCCGGCGCATTCCGTTGGGCGCACAATCTGAAGAATGCGGACGCGTAGCATTCCAACTTCGCCGTTGGATCCGTCATCGCTAGGAATTTGCCATGTGAGCCTGCCATACGTGCTCCAAGGCGCTTTCGCCGGTCTGACTGCCGGACCAATGCTCCTGTGGCGAATATTATCCGCATTTCACCGATGTTCACAAGCAGGTAGTCCACGTGTCGCCAAAATAGCAATCCCAGTCTCGGCTGGCGCGCTATCAGGGTAAGCGACTGTTGCGTCCAAAAGAACAATTTCACCGCCGATACGACGGCCCAAAACGCGCGGCACTGAGGGAATTACGCACGCCGCAGCAAATCACGCACAAACCCCCAAAACATTTTAAGAATTACGCAGCCATACCCGCCAAATGTCCATAAGAAACGCAACCCTCGCCGCACGCGCATGCAGTCCGCCCCGGCACGTTTGTTCAGGTTGATCCGAGTTGTTTCCATATGTTAGCCGGTAGGTTTAACCTGCCGAACAAACTGAAAAAAACTGTAACCCGTCACCTGTAACCTGTAACCTAAGCCGGCTCCTAACTCCTGCGTACTCGCCTGTAATCTGTGTCCATCCCTGTAATCGGTGGATCATCCGCCCCCGTAACCGGGAATAGCATTCCGCATCTGGCATCTCGCATTTAGCATTTTCCGGAAGCGCCGCCGCCGCAATTTTGCCCTGCTGGCGACCCTGCCAACGTTGCAATTACTGCAATTACTGCAATTACTGCATGTACTGCATGTACTGCATGTACTGCATGTACTGAAATTACTGACCAATACTGCAATTACCGTCCAATACTGCAATTACTGCTCAATACCGAATATCGCCACCCCCCGCGCCCTATAGCCCCCATAATAATCATTGATCAGTGATCCGTGGTAATTGATCATTGAGCCGCCGCCCCCGCTGCTTGAAAAGTAAATAACCCGCCGGACTCCACGATCGCTCCACATCCGCGTAATCCGCGTAATCCGCGGTTCAACCCCTTCGTGCCTTCGTGCCTTTGTGGTAAACCGCCCCCGTTACTGATCATTGATCATTGCTCACTGGTCA
>JAJZCS010000231.1 GCA_021829055.1 Pseudomonadota bacterium | reverse complement strand
TCTGTTGGGTTGTGTTATGGCTGGGTTAGTATGTCGGACAGTAAAACGAAGGAACACTGAGGATAAACGGATGACCGAGAGAGAAATTCCGCCTCCGTCCACAGCTAATCTGGATGCATTTGACACATTTTTGCCAAGGTTATGGCGCTATATCGGCATCGCTCGGCCGGATCACTGGATTAAAAACGTATTTATGTTGCCAGGTATTTTCGCTGCATTCGTGGTGGTGCAGCCAGGAGCTTGGCCGTTGATGTGGCGGTTTGTGATCGGGCTGGTCAGCCTGTGTCTGGTCGCCTCCGCGAATTACACGATCAACGAATACCTCGATTCGGAATTCGACCGGTTTCACCCGATCAAGAGCCGCCGAGCGGGCGCACGGGGCTTGCTGGACAAACGCTTGGTAACGCTCCAGTACGTGGTGCTGGCCGCCATCGGCTTGGCGTGTGCCGAGGCAGTGAATACCTCCTTCCTATTGACCTCCGTCGCCCTTTTGGTCATGGGACTGATCTATAATGTCTCGCCAGTCCGCACGAAAGACAAGGCCTATCTCGACACCCTGTCGGAATCGATCAACAATCCTATCCGCTTCCTGCTGGGCTGGTTTATCGTAGCGCCCACCTATCTCCCGCCGGGAAGCGCTTTGCTGGCCTATTGGATGGGGGGCGCCTTCTTAATGAGCGTGAAGCGCTATGCTGAATACAGCAACATCGGCGACCGCTCCCGTGCTGCCATGTATCGCCCTTCGTTCGGCCTTTACACCGAGCAATCCCTGCTGCTATCGTCGTTCTTCTACGCGTTGTGCGCGGCCTTTTTTATTGCCGTCTTTCTGATAAAATATCGTATTGAGTTTCTACTGACGGCGCCTCTGTTCGGACTACTGTTCACTTGGTATTTAGCGATCGGTTTTCGTAAAGAATCAGCAGCGCAAGCGCCAGAAAAACTATACCGAGAAGTTCATTTCCTTGGTTTTGCTGTGTTCACTTTCATATTCAGCGTGCTAATGTTCTTCGTCAACATTCCATTCCTGCGTGGGTTGATGGAGCCACACGTCATTCAATTCGCCCTGATGCCACATTAGACCTTGCGAACGATCAATCCATCCAGCGCCGCCGCTGGCCTGACTGCAGTTTGGCTGCTAGCTATGGCGTGCGTTACATATGTAGTCTTAGATCCGCTGAAATATCCGATCGTCGCGGCGCTCCAACGGAAGGTAGGCGCGCCGGGACTCTCGGATGTGGTCGCATTAGTGCTCAACCAGCTTTCCATCGGCATGCTGGTGCTGCTGCTTGTGGCTGGTTTGCTGGTTTGCGCGGTGATTCTGGTTGAGTGGCGTACAGCGGGGCTGTCGCGAGCGATCGTGTCGACAGGATCGGCCCGATGGATTGTATTCCTGGCCGCGCTCTTTTGGTTCGGGCACGCCTATCTCGTGCCGGGCCATTTGTTGATGGGCGATTTCGGCAACCATATCGCGTTGGTTGCGTTACGCCTGCGAGCGCTGAGGGGAGGGCTTGATCCCTATTGGAACAATTTTCAATTTCTTGGCCAACCTGTGCCGGAGTTCTACAGCCCGACGACATTTTGGCCGATCACGCTGATTGGGCTAACCGTGCATGACCCTACGCTGGCCACCAAGATTTTCTTGCTGCTCGTCCATATTGGCTCCGGCCTCGCCGCCTACGCGCTTGCGCGTGAATATGGGTTGCGGCGCGTCAGCGCGTGGTTTTCCGGGCTGATCTACGCAGGCTCTTTCGCTCATCTCCACCTGATCTTATATCGCGGGACGGTGCCGAACGCTTTGTCCGTAGCGATCCTGCCACTCACTTTCCTATTTCTCCATCAGTGTCTGACGCGAGATCGGCCGGGGCTAGGGACGACACTCGGGCTTGCGGTGATGTCGGCCTGCCTGTTAATGAATTACGCACCGTTTGGCGTGGTCGCCGGCTTGTTCATGGCGACCTATGTCGCGGCGATGCTGCTGTCGGGAGCGGCCCGGTGGCAGCATCTGCTGCGGCTGGCTGGCGCCGCTGTTGCCGCCGTTGCTCTCTCAGCGTGGGTTCTGCTGCCAGCCATGCTAGCGAGCCGCGAAAACGCCGCCATTGCCGTAGACCATGTTCTCTATCTCGGCCTTCCGAGCGCGGAGGTGCTGAATCATCTTTTTGTCTGGCGTGCGTGGCGGACCAATTACGGCCATGACTCTTCAGCTTATCTCGGGATTGTGGCAGTGGCGCTGGCCGGCTTCGGATTATGGCTCGCCACCAAACGGGCAGGCATCGGGATGCCGCCGGGCCAGCGCAGATTGACGTGGGTGATGGCTCTGCTCGGGCTACTCTCCCTGGTGATTCACGGCGACTTCCTGCGCGGCATCATATTTACCCTTCTGTCTCTTGCGATCCTCGCCGGGATTGGCGCTGAGGCGGTACTGGCCCGCTTCGCGGCCTATCGCTCAGTCCCTGCCTTGCTCGCCGGTTTGCTGCTGCTTGATCTGGGGCCGACGGCGATACAACCTCTGGCCCGCACGGACTTGTCGCAGGTCGATGCCGCCGGAGCCTATCTCGCCCAGCCGGAGCAAGCCGGGCGTACGCTTGAGGGAACGGTTGACAACGGCAGGTTCGAAGCGTCGGTCGGTGGCGGCGCGGGCCTATTGCAGCTCTACCCGGCCGAGTTTGTTGTCGGTGGCTACCTCCAGCTTGCCGGGCCAGCCCAGAATTTTGCTGAATTGGCCGCCGAACTGGTGGAGGCCGACTTGCGGTCACACAAAGAATTGGGTTCCGAAGCGACCAGCCTCCTCTGCCAGTTGCGGGTCAGGCGGATCGTGGCGGTGAACCGAACCAGCATGGGGTTGCCGCCGGATATTCCAGCACGCGAGGATGGCCCACTGGGACGCGTGATCACGCCCGCCTGTCCCTATGATGTGGTTTTCTCGGCCACGGCGGCGGTGGTGGGCCATGGGGCGGCCGATGCTCGCGCCGTGCTGGAGAGGGCAGCGGCGCGGATGCGCTTAGCCCCCGCGAGCGGCGTCGCGGATTGTCTCCTGGTATCGGACCCAATCCAGCCCGCCGCCAGCGGCCGAGCACATGACGATGCCGCCCCGGCTGTTGGCCGGTTTGCCGTGAGCCGGTATCAGGTGAACTCCGATCGGGTCCGCGTCGCTCTAGTCAGCGATCGGCCGGGCTTTGTGCGCTTGCCGCAAGGCTGGTACCGTCAACAGATCGTGAGCGTTAATGGCAATCGACGACGGTCTTTCCCTGACGTGATGGGTCTGATAGTGGTGCCGGTCGCGGCAGGTTCCTCGGTCATCGAGGTATCTCCGGGCGTGACACCAGGGCAGACCGTGGGCCGCGCCCTTTCTTTGGCAACAGCGTTGGCGTTGGCGGCCGCCTTTGTCCTCCGCCGTCGCGCGAGCCATGCGGTATGATGTATTTCGCACGCTATGTCGTGGTCGGCGGCACCGCATTCTTGCTGCATGTCGCGATTCTGGAGGTGCTGCTGGCTGCCGGCCTACCCTCCGCCACGGCAGCGTCCGCCATCGGCTTCGTCGCGGCCTGTGTTGTGAACTTCACCCTGCAGCGGACGGTCGTGTTCCACTCCCGGCGCGGATGGCGGATGGCGGCGTTGCGCTACGTGGTGGTCACGTTGGCAATGCTTGGCGTGAACACCGTGATTTTTTTTATGTTAAATGCGTGGCTTGGCGTGCCGCCGATCGCCGCCCAGGCGGTGACGACGGGGGCTGTGTTTGTGCTCAATTTCTTCTGCAACCGGCATTTTACCTTCGCGGTTACCGCTGCTTCATGAATCATCAAGTGGTTGCGGTTTTCGATCTCGATGGCACCATCACGCGTGGCGATACCTATCTGGCGTTCCTGTTTCATGTGCTACGGCGCCGGCCGCAACGGGTAACTCGGTTGGGCAC
>JAJZCS010000230.1 GCA_021829055.1 Pseudomonadota bacterium | reverse complement strand
GCGGTTTCGATCAGGGCCAGAATGTGAATCTCCGGGCAGAGCGCACGCATACGCTGGAATGTTGCCGTGCGCTCGGCCTTCGGCAAGATGACGTGAGAGACGAGCCCGGATTGCAGGAGAGCCAGATCAGCGCCGAATTCAGCGGCTGATTCGTTGTTGATGCGCACGAGCAAGCGGTCCCGCTCTTCACGCGTCGCCGCCAGCAGGCGTTGATGCACGGCTTTGCGAGCGCCTGACTTATTGTCGACGGCCACGGCGTCTTCCAGATCGAGCACCACGGCGTCCGCGCCACAGGCCAAGGCCTTATCGAAACGCTCTGGCCGGTCGCCCGGAACAAACAGGTAGGTCCGCGGAGTTGGCGTCATCGTGCTGGTTTCAAATGGCTTGGGCTGCCTGCAAGACGGCAATCGCGCCTGCACTCAGGCCGAGTTCGGTGAGGATCGCCTCCGTGTGCTGGCCCAGTGCCGGCACGGGCTCCATGCGAGGACCTTCGCCGTCATCCCAACTGCCGGGCGGCAACATTGCGGGCAATGGCCCGCTCGGAGAGCCCACGGTGCGCCAGCGACCGCGCGCGGCCAACTGGGGATGGGCCCAGACCTCGTGCATGGAGTTGACTTGAGCATTGGCAATCTGCGCTCGGTCCAGCCGTTCCAGAACCTGCTGCGCGGTCAGGGATGAAAACGCTGCCACGATGAGCGTCCGCAAGGCGCCGCGATGTGCATTGCGCTTGGAGTTGCCGGAAAAACGCGGGTCGTCTGCCAGTTCGGGCTGCAGCAGGACCTGGTGGCAAAAAGCGACCCACTCCCGTTCGTTTTGCAAGCCCAGCATCACTGACTTTCCATCACCCGAGGGAAACGGGCCGTAGGGGTAGATCGTGGCATGACTAGCCCCGGCACGTGGTGGCGGTTTGGCACCATCGAGGGTGTAGTAGAGCGGGTAGCTCATCCACTCACCAAGGGCCTCGAGCATGGAGATGTCGATACGCCGGCCCTTGCCGTCCCGGCCGCGTTGTAACAAGGCCGCCAAAATTTGGGTGTAGGCATACATGCCAGCAGCGATGTCTGCGATCGAAAGCCCGGCCTTGCAAGGCTCATCGGGGGTTCCCGTGATGGAGACGAAACCGGCTTCGCTCTGCACCAGCAGGTCATAAGCTTTTTTATCGCGATACGGCCCAGGTCGCTGCAGGTCATCGCCATAGCCGGAGATGTCACAGACGATGATGTCTGGCTTCAGAGCCGACAAGGTGCTGAAAGACAGACCCAGTCGAGCCGCAGCACCAGGCGCAAGATTTTGCACGACGACATCCGCTTTTTCGAGGATCAGTCGCTGCAACAGTGCTGCCGCATCCTTGTTTTTGACATCGAGAGTCAGGCTCTCCTTGGAACGGTTGGTCCAGACGAAATGCGACGCCAGCCCGCGTGCGCGTTCGTCGTAGCCACGCGCAAAGTCACCGCTGCCAGGGCGTTCGACTTTGATAACACGTGCCCCCAGATCGGCGAGTTGGCGTGTCGCAAATGGCGCCGCGATGGCCTGCTCCAGCGCAACGACGGTGATTCCTTTCAGCGGTTGCATGGGCTGACTCACTTCAGCGCAGGGTGGCGCTGGCATCCATCGTCAACCACCCCTCGTGGTCGGAGGCCCAAAGGCGTATGGTCTTCCCGTCGTCTCGGGGCGTGGCGTTGAGGTTGAACGGGTGCAGATCGAACGTGGGCCGGATCGCCTTGAAGCGAAAGCTCTCGACCTGAGCGTCGGGTTGCTGCCGAAGCAGGAGATCGAGCAGCAGGGTCGCAATCAGGGGCCCGTGAACGATCAGCCCGGGATAGCCCTCGACTTCGGTCACGTAGCGCCGGTCGTAATGGATGCGGTGTCCGTTGAAGGTCAGCGCCGAATAGCGGAACAACAGCACCTCGTCCGGCTCGACAACGCGTCGCCACACAGCGTGCTCCGGCGCGGGCTGTGAGGGCAGCGGAGAGTCGCCCGGGCGCTGCGGTTCTCGGTAGACGATGTCGTGAAACTCGACGAGCGCGAGGTCGGCGGTGTCGTCGCAGCGAATTTCGTGGCGAACTTTGACAAAAACGAGCTGCCCGGTACGACCTTGTTTGATGCTCACGTCCTCAATGGTCGAACAGCGCGTGACGCTTGCTCCAATACGGATTGGCGCACGAAACTCGAAGGCACCGCCAGCCCACATGCGCCGCGGCAACGGCACTGGAGGCATAAAACCGCCACGCTTGGCATGCCCATCAGCACCGAGTTCCGACTGCCGATGCATCGGCAAGAAATACAACCAATGCCAAAGAGGGGGCAGGGGCATGCCATGGCTGACAGCACGGTGTGGGTGATCGAGAGTGGCATGCAGTCCGGCAACCGGGGTCGGCCCAATCACGTCGTGAGCCATCTCGGTTCGACCAATCCACGACCTCAGATCGAAGGCTTGCGAAGTATCCATGATTGCTTTTATTGATGGGTCGTCGGTCTTCAAAGACTTTCAAGAATTGCCTGAGTCTTGTCAGTTTGCAATTAGAAAAAGGATTTCAGGAAATGGATGAATCAGTTAACAGAGGTCGTTGGTCTGAGCAAATAAAATTATTCAAGAGCCTCGAGTGGCTTGCCCGTCGTATTGATGCCAAATATACCAATCACAAGCGACACCGCGAGCCAGCAAGCGCCTATGTAAATAAATACGCTCCGGTAGCCAGCCGACATAAAAATTGTGCTGACGATAAATGGTCCGAATACATTAGCAAGTCTGCCGACACCATAGGTCAAACCCATGGCCGATGATCGAATTTCAGTTGGAAACAATTCCGGCGTGTATGTGTAGAGTCCCACGGCCATGGCCTGAATGCTCATCACAACCAAGGCACCGAACAGGACGATAAAGACCGGCGCCTGAGACATTCCAAAAGCGATGCCGAAAATTGCGATGAGTACGCCGTCAATGGTGATGAACCAGCGCCGCTCGAAACGTTCCACCAGGTGAGATGCAACGAAGGATCCGAGTGGGTTGCAGATGGCGATCAGTGCCGTATAACTGAGTGATTGCACAACCGAAAACCCATGCTTGACCAGTAAGGTTGGAACCCAGGCAACGAAACCATAAAACCCCAGTGTCTGGAAAATCCAAGCCAAAAGCATGATGATCGTTCTTTGACGTTCTCTGGGGGCAAATAATGCTGCAAAGGAGCCCGGGCGAAAAGTCGAGTCCACTTCAACAGCAGCCTTCACCGGTGGTAAAGGGCCATGCTCCGCGATGGCCCTGGCTTCAAGTTCTGCGACGATCTCGTTGGCTTTGGCCTGATTGTTGTGCCGGAGGTGCCAACGTGGTGACTCCTTCATTCGAGCCGCCATGAACAGCGCGAACAGGCCCATTCCCCCCCAGATGAAAACAAGTCGCCAGCCCCAGGGTTCGAGCGGCACAAAAAACCGTGCGAACCATGCGGTGGCCGGAATTCCAAATAATCCAACAGTGACGATCCGTCCCATGAATTTGCCACGTACTTTGGGCGGGAAAAACTCGCTGACGTAGGTGTTCGCAATCACCGTCATGCCGGACAAGCCAACTCCTGTCAGGAATCGGAAAAATGCTAACGAAACAACGTTCCAAGATAATGCATTCAAGACCGAGAAGATCGCATAAAAACAGATGCTAATAATAATGCCTCGCTTACGTCCAAAGACGTCGGCCAACCAGCCTGCACTGACGGCGCCGAGAAACATGCCGCCAAAACTTGCAGATGTGATCAATGCCACGTCACTTACCGGAATATTCCAGGCCTTCATCAAGCCTGGCGCTGCAAAGGCGAATGTATTGAGATCAGCGAGTTCAAAAAAATACGCGAAAGCTAAGGCGAAGACGGCGATACGGTGGATCGATGTAATCGGAAGTCGATCCATCCTTGCGGCGATAT
>JAJZCS010000229.1 GCA_021829055.1 Pseudomonadota bacterium | reverse complement strand
ACCGGCGGCGAGATGGCCCGAAGTAACGAAACGCCCCAAATTGTAGCATAAGCGGACAAAATGAGAACGCTGGAAGGGTAAAATCGAGGGATTCTGCCGGTTTGAGCGGAGATCCCGGTGCTGAAGTCAGAATTGCGGCTGTACGGAAAACACATGTTTTCCGTCAGGGGTACGGGCGGTGTCAGAAAACTCGATTTTATCCCCCGAATTATGTACGAGAAACCATGTCGGAATGGTAAGGTGTACGGAAACCAATGTTGGGGGGTTTTCCGTACATGCTGATCGGCTATATGCGCGTCTCCACAGACAATGACCGGCAGGTGTTGGATCTACAGCGCGATGCGCTGCTTTGCGCCGGCGTCGATGAACGGCACCTATTCGCGGACCATGCCAGTGGTAACCGGCGGGATCGCTCCGGCCTTGCGTCGGCACTGGCCTATCTTCAACCTGGCGATTGTCTTGTGGTCTGGAAGCTCGACCGACTGGGCCGTTCGTTGCCCCATTTGCTGGAAACCGTGAACGGGCTCCGGGCGCGGGGGATCGCCTTCCGGTCTCTGACCGAACAGATGGATACCACCACACCGCAGGGCGAGTTCCTTTTCCACGTCTTTGGCGCCCTGGCGCAGTTCGAGCGTTCCCTCACTCAAGAGCGGGTGAACGCCGGTCTGGCTGCCGCCCGCCGACGCGGGCGGCAAGGTGGCAGACCTTTCGGAATCGATCCGGAGAAATTGGCCACCGTGATCACCGCGCTCAATGCTGGTGCCACGAAAGCGTCGGTTTGCCGGACTTTTGGCATCCCGCGCAGCACGCTGGTCGACTCCTTGGCCCGGATCGGCTGGTCTCCCGGCGCGAACGCTCAGGGAGAAAAAAGTGGGATATCGCCGAATACTGACCGAGGACCACATCGTACTGCTGTTTGATCCGCCGACCGATCAGCGGGGTCTGATCCGCCATTATACCCTGTCGGCTGCGGACTTGGCGCTGATTCGACGCGGCCGTGGTGATCATCATCGCCTCGGCTACGCGCTGATGCTTTGCTATCTGCGCCATCCTGGCCGAGTGCTGCGAGCGGGTGAGACACCCGATCCATCTCTGGTTTCATTTGTTGCCGATCAGATCGACGTCTTGCCAGATTCACTCGTATCCTACCTGGCATCCGAACAAAATCGACGTCGTCATTCCGCGTCTTTGCTGAACCGCCTCGGGCTCCGGACATTTGGCCCCAAGGCGGCAAATGAACTGTCAGCGTGGCTGCTTCCCCATGCGATCGAGAACGAGCGTCTGCTTGATCTTGCCGCTCTGGCTATGGAGGAATGCCGTCAACGCGGCATCATTGTACCGGCGCCAGCGAGACTTGAGCGAATTTGCATCGAGGTACGACACAAAGCGCGGCGTGAAACTGAGCGTCGGCTGACCGACGGATTATCCACCGACCAACGACGCGGTTTGGATGCCCTGACAGAGCGTCGCCTGGAAACCAGTCAGAGCTGGCTGGCCTGGCTGCGCCAGATGCCGGAATCCGCAAAGCCTGGTTCGATGCTCGGATTGATCGAACGGTTGGCGCATGTGCGGGCGATCGGTCTCGCTCCGGCGCGGGGCCATCTCGTTAACCAAGCCCGTCTTGCACAGCTTGCCCGCGAGGCGGGACGCATGACGGTTCAGCATATCGCCGATTACGAACGCCGGCGACGCCACGCCACACTCACCGCCATCACCCTCGATCTGGCGGCCAACCTGACAGATCATGCCATTGATTTGTTCGAACGGTTGATTGGTGCGATGTTCCGGAAAGCCGAAGGCAAGCACGCTCGTGATTTCCAGGCTGATGGACGAGCGATCAACGAAAAGGTCCGGCTCTTTGCCAGGATCGGAACGGCCTTGATCACCGCGCGTGCCGGCAAGGGGGATCCCTTCGCGGCGATCGATAAGGTGATGCCCTGGGAGCGGTTCTGCACGACGGTCGCCGAAGCGGAGGCCCTGGCCCGGCCGGAGGAATTTGATCCATACCAAAAGTTGACCGAGCACTATGCTGGCGTCAGGCGATGGGCACCAGCCTTTCTCGAAGCCTTCACCTTCCAAGGCGTGGCCGCCACGACACCGCTGATGCGCGCCATAGATACGTTGCGCCGGATCAATAAAGCCGGTGCCACAACCCTGCCGAAATCCGCCCCGACCGCCTTCATCCGCCAGCGTTGGGTGCGCCATGTTTTGCCCGGAAACGGCATCAACAGGCGTTATTATGAACTCTGCGTGTTGGCGGAATTGTGCACGCGCCTACGCGCCGGTGATGTCTGGGTCACGGGCAGTCGGCAATACCGGGCCTTCGAAGATCGTCTGATTTCCACGGAAACCCTGCAAGCTATGCAAGGGGATTCCGGCATTCCGCTTGCCGTCGAGACCGACTTCGAACGGTTCATCGCGGAACGTCAGACCCGCCTCAATGAACGACTTGCCGCGGTTGATGTCCGTGCCAAAGGCGGGTTGCTGCCCGACGTCACGATTGACAAAGGGGTGCTGAAAATCACGCCGATCGAGAAATCGACACCGCCCGAGGCCGAGGCATTCGCGGGCCGGCTGTATGAAATGTTGCCGCGTATACGGATCACCGATCTGTTGTCGGAGGTTGCCGGCTGGACCCGCTTCCCCGAGTGCTTCACCCATTTGCGGACAGGCGAGCTTGTTGAGAACCCCAGAGTTCTCATCGCTGGCCTGCTGGCCGACGGGCTCAATCTCGGTCTGACCCGCATGGCCGAAGCGTGCAGTATCGCGAGCCTCGGTCAACTTGCTTGGGCGGCTGATTGGCATATCCGCGATGAGACTTACGCGCTGGCGTTGCGGCGCCTTATCGATCATCAGAATCGCGAGCCGCTCGCCGCTACTTTCGGCTCAGGATTAACCTCGTCCTCGGATGGACAATTTTTCCGGGCCGGTGGGTTCGGCCGCGATGCGAGTCAGTTCAACGCCCATTATGGCCATGAACCCGGCATCAAATTCTATACCCATCTATCAGGTCGCTACGCGCCGTTCCATACCAAGGTTATCGCCGCGACCGCGAGCGAGGCGATCCATGTCCTCGACGGACTGCTCGATCATCACGGCGAAGTCATGTCACGCCAGCACCGCCACCATACCGATGGCGGAGGCGTATCGGATCACGTCTTCGCGTTGTGCGCCCTGCTCGGATTCCAGTTTGCACCACGAATTCCCGACCTGAAAGATCGCCGCCTCTACACCTTCGCCAAGGGCACAACCTACCCGACGCTCGGGCCGATGATCGCCGGCCGTATCAACATCAACCTGATCCGCGCGCACTGGATCGACATTCTGCGGATCGCCACGTCAATCCGCACCGGCACCGTGACCGCGTCGCTCATCATGCGCCAACTCGCCTCATATCCCAGGCAAAACGGTGTCGCCGCAGCACTCCGGGAACTTGGCCGGCTCGAGCGCACGCTATTCACCCTCGACTGGCTGGAAGACCCCGAATTACGCCGCGAGAGCAGCCAGGAACTCAACAAGGGCGAATCTCGGAACAGCCTGGCGCGGGCGGTCTTCATCCACAGGCTCGGCGAAATCCGCGACCGGACATTCGAAAATCAGAAGCACCGCGCATCCGGCCTCAATCTGGTCGTCACCGCGATCATCCTCTGGAACACGCGCTATCTTGGCCGCGCCATCGACGCCTTGCGTAAGGTTGAAGATGTTCCAGATGCCCACCTTACTCACCTTTCCCCGATCGGCTGGGAGCACGTGAACCTGACCGGGGACTACATCTGGGGCAGCCAGCAGAAATCAACGGAAAACCCTGTCGGATTGCGCCCACTCAGGCCCGTACCCGACACTGTATCGAGGGCAGCCTGATGTTCTCCCTTTGTCCGCTTATGCTACAAATCGGGGCCTCTCGTTACTTCGGGCCATGCGGCTCTTCGGATC
>JAJZCS010000014.1 GCA_021829055.1 Pseudomonadota bacterium | reverse complement strand
TCACGATTATCTGCCTGTCAGCCGTACACGGTATGCGTGGGAAACGACTGTACAGGACGAGCGCATCAACAACGTTCATGTGCATGAAGGTATCGATGAAGATACGTTTGTCCGCATACGTCAACAGCGGGATGCTGAGCTTTTAATGCCGCGACTCATTTTGCCATCGATCCAAGTAAATATGCGTGCGGGACATCTTCCAAAGGCGGAAAGCAACGGTCGTCGATATCTGAAGATTCCGGTAAACGTTATCTAATGCTGAAACCCGTACGTGACAAAGGAGGCACAGATGCCAGAAACCCAAACCGTGACGTTACGACAGCTTCATAATTATCAATTCCAGACTGAATTTTCGCCCGTTTTGCCAAAGCTGGTGTCGGACGAACCTGAACCGTTAGGCACCGGTGTTGGACCAAATCCAGTCAGCTTGTTACTAGCTTCCGTGGGCGCTTGTATGTCGTCGAGCTTCCATTTTGCGATGACAAAGTTCCGTGAATCTCCCGGCACAATCACAACGACGGCGACCGCAGCGATTGGTCGGGATGAAAATAATCGTCTGCGTGTACAAAATATTGATATCATAATCAAATTTGAAAATGCAGCGTCAGCGATCAGTCATCTTGACCGAATTCTCGGGCAATTTGAGCAGTTCTGCACTGTCGGCGCCTCAGTGGCGCGTGGAATTCCTATAAAAGTATCAGTAACGGACGGGGCTGGCGCGCTCCTCAAAACATGAACCCTGCATGACAGGCAGCATTGAGAGGCGCCTCATTGCCGCTGGGAGCGCTACGCGCAAGAGTCTCGCCACTGCCATCGTGCTTGGCTTTAGCGGTGGTATGGCCACAATCGTGCAAGCAGTTCTGCTTGCACGGATTGTCACCGCTGTGGTTTTTTACCATACGCCATGGACTTCGCTGTCGCACGACGTGATTGCGTTAGTTGGCGTTTTTTTTCTTCGCAGTGTTCTAACGTATGGTGCCGAAGTGGCAGCTTATCATGCTGCAGCAGCTGCAAAGGTTTCACTCCGGAAATCACTTCTGCAGCATGTGTTCTCTTTGGGGCCAGCCTATTTGGCAAACGAACGAAGTGGGGAACTGGCAGCAAGTTTGCTTGACGGCATTGAGACCTTGGAGCCTTTCTTAGCGCGTTATCTGCCGCAAATGGCCCTGGTGGTTATGCTACCAATGGCGATTCTAGCAGTCGTTTTCAGGTTGGATTTGATAAGTGGTCTTGTTCTTCTGGTCAGCGGACCGATTATTCCATTGTTCATGGTCCTTGTCGGCCATCAGGCAGAAGCCATCAATCGGCGGCAATGGCGAAAATTGCTTTCAATGAGTGCGCATTTTCTCGATGCGGTGCAAGGAATCACTACACTGAAGTTGTTTGGTCGCGTGCGTGACGAAATCGAACTGATCATGCGGATTTCCGATGACTACCGCCGTACGACAATGGCTAGCCTGCGCGTCGCGTTTCTGACGTCGGCGGTTTTGGAGTTCTTTGCCTCACTATCGATCGCGCTGGCCGCCGTCCTCTTTGGTGCCCGCCTGATCCACGGTGATATTGGCTTTTTCTCAGCTTTCCTTGTCTTGCTTCTGGTGCCCGAATTTTTTCTGCCCTTGCGAGCGCTCGCAACTCATTACCATGCGAGAATGAGCGCCCTGGCCGCCGCCCAACGGATTTTTGAGGTGTTGGACGCTGAGGGCCCGATGCGCTGGGGCAAAGCCCTGCCACCGCCTGGTCCGCTATCCATTGTTTGCGATTCGATATCAATAGAATACAGGAAAGGCGCTTACGCGGTGCGGGATGTTAATGTGGTGTTCCCTCCAGGGTCAGTGACTGCGATCGTTGGTCGTACCGGGGCGGGAAAATCGAGTCTGGTGGCCGCGATATTGGGATTCGTGGCGCCCAGCGCCGGCCGCCTGTTGATCGGGAATATAGTTCCTTTGACAACTGTCGATCGGGATGCGTGGTGGCGCTTGATCGCTTATGTGCCACAATCACCGCGGCTTTTTGCCGGAACACTCGCAGAAAATCTGCGACTCGCCCGGCGCGATGCGGATGTAACGACTATTCGGAGCGCCCTCGCGAGAGCAAGGCTATTGGATGATGTCGATGCCATGCCATCAGGCATCGAGACGATAATCGGTACAGGCGGGAGCGGCTTGTCGGCAGGGCAGATTCAGCGCCTTGCTCTCGCGAGGGCATTTCTGAAGGATGCGCCGATTTTGATCCTTGATGAAGCGACCGCGCATCTTGATCTCGAAACCGAGGCAGAAATCGTCGAGACGATTGCCGAGTTAGCGCGTGGACGAACGTCGATCATGATCGCCCACAGATTGGCCACTGTGCGCCGGTCAGATCGGATTCTCGTTCTGGATGGCGGGAGAATCGTCGAATCTGGCAACCACAGCGCCTTGATGGCTCAGGGGGGAGCATACACCAGATTGTTGATCAAGAGCCGGGCAACAGCATGCGCGACTTAATGCGGCTGTTACGACTCTACGCGCCGTACCGCCGGTGGATTTTTGGTGCCATCGGTCTCGGCTTGGTAACGGTTCTGGCTAATTTCGGGCTGCTCGCTCTATCCGGCTGGTTTCTTGCGAGCGCTGGGTTGGTTGGATTGGCCGGGTATGCTGCACAGAATGCGTTTAATTTCTATGCGCCAGCTGCAGGCGTTCGATTCTTTGCGACGGTGCGGGTATTGGCTCGTTACGGCGGACGACTGGCTGATCACGAGGCCACACTCCGGCTACTGGCCAAGCTGCGGGTCGCCGTGTATGCACGTCTGGAGCCACTTGCCCCAGCTGCGCTTTCTGAAGATCGGAGCGGGGAATTGCTAAGCAGGCTGGTTGCGGATGTCGACCGGCTCGGTGATTTTTTTTTGCGAGTTATTTCCCCATTTGCTGTGGCGGGGCTCGGGTCAGTTGTAATGGTGTTGGTGTTCGCGACCTTTTCACCGGTCGCCGCTGTGGCGCTCATGCTTGGACTGAGCTTGGCAGGCGTTGCTGTACCACTGACAAGTCTTTTACTCGGTCAACAGCATAGCCGCAGAGTAACGAACATCCAAGATTCGATTCGTAGCGATCTGGTCGATTCCGTCCAAGGAATGACAGAGTTGTTGATTTACGACGCTTCTCAAACGATGATTAATCAAGTTCATGGACAGAGCCAAGATCTGACAACCGTTCAAGGTAGCCTGGCGCGCGTTGCTGGCTTTGGCGCCGCACTCAATTTGCTGGCCAGCGGTATGACCGTGACGTCGATTCTGGTTATCGGGGCTGTTTTGGTCATGGCTCATCGTCTCGCCGGGCCGGACTCGGCGTTGCTTGCGTTAGGTGCGATGGCGGCTTTCGAAGCGGTTTCACCTCTCCCGGCAGCATTCCAAAATTTAGGCGGTATACGGGAGTCAGCGCGGCGCGTATTCGAGCTTACTGATCGAGCTGCGCTCGTCAGAGAGCCGGAGGTCAGCCCGAGAAAGCCAACTCATCTGGACTTGCGGCTGTCAGACGTGCGTCTGCGCTATCCCGGCCAAGCAGGTTGGGCACTTGATGGTCTTAACCTTGTCATGGAGCCGGGAGAACACATCAGCATTCTAGGTCGAAGCGGCGCTGGCAAGACTTCCCTAGTCTACTTATTGCTCCGCTTCGCCGATTACCAACAAGGGTCGGCAACGATCGGTGGAATCGAACTTCGTGATATCAGGGGAGATGATCTGCGTTCGCTATTCACAGTCGTATCTGAGCGGACTCAAATCTTTGCCGGTTCAATCCGCCATAATCTACTTATTGCAAAACCCGACGCCAACGAAGCGGAACTTTGGCAGGCGCTCCAGATGGCACAACTGAGCGTTTTCGTGCGCCAACAGCCGGACGGCCTGGACACACTGCTTGGCGAAGCGGGCGCAAAAATTTCCGGCGGGGAGGCGCGCCGAATTTCACTCGCGCGCGCTGCACTGCGACAAACGCCTTTTCTCATTCTGGATGAACCGACGGAGGGTCTGGATCCGGCGACAGCATCGAATTTTGGTACTGCGTTGGCAAGTATCGCAAGCAGTCGAACGGTGATCACCATCACACACAGGCTGGAGAATATCCATGATGCCGACCGAGTTGCTGTCCTACGGGCCGGGCGGATTATAGAGGATGGTCGATTTGGCGTCTTGCGCGCAGCAGGTGGTCCCGTAAGCCACTTGGCAAAATTGCAGGAGAAGCTCGTACATGTCTGATTTAGGTGATTTTCATCTGCGCAGGATGCGTTTGTGTGTTTCGAATTTTGTCATTGACTTCAAATCAATGAGTTCTAAAAAATCTGATACGGCCTCCGTCAACGTTTCTAAATACGCGTGCATGGCACGGTTCGCGTCAAGTCCAAGCTCTGGCCTTCTAGGATTACGCTGATGATTAATCCGACTGTGGTCGATCTGTCTCGACTGCAATTCGCTCTCACCGCACTGTATCATTTTTTATTTGTGCCGCTGACGCTGGGTATGACGTTTATCCTTGCAGCCATGGAGACAGTCTACGTCATTACCGGCAAGCAGATTTACAAGGACATGACGCAGTTCTGGGGCAAGCTATTCGGCATCAATTTTGCCATCGGCGTTGCCACTGGCTTAACGATGGAATTTGAGTTCGGCACAAACTGGTCCATGTATTCTCATTTTGTGGGTGACGTTTTTGGGACCCCTCTGGCCATCGAAGGGTTGATGGCGTTTTTCATGGAGTCCACCTTTGTCGGCCTGATGTTCTTTGGCTGGGGCCGACTGAGCAGAGGGGCGCATTTGGCGGTGACATTCCTCGTTGCCCTCGGGTCTAATCTCTCCGCGCTATGGATTCTGATCGCCAACGGTTTCATGCAGGACCCGGTCGGCGCCTCGTTTGATCCGAAGACCATGCGCATGCAATTCAGAAGCTTCGGCGCATTGGTGTTCAGCCCAGATGCACAAGCAAAGTTCGTGCATACGACGCTGGCGGGCTTCGTGACCGGAGCAATGTTCGTCATGGGAGTCAGCGCCTATTACCTCCTGCGTAAGCAGCATCGCGAATTTGCGGCTCGATCGTTCCGGATGGCTGCGCTCTTCGGTATTATTTCCTCGCTCGCGGTTGTGACACTCGGCGACGCCCTCGGTCGGCTCGACTTCCTGGTTCAGCCGACAAAGCTCGCGGCGATGGAAGGTATTTGGCACACTAGCAAGCCACCTTACGCGCCATGGAAAATTTTCGCGATCCCGGATGACAAGACTCAGAAAGATCTGTTTAATGTCAGCATACCATACGTTCTAACACCGCTGGTTGCCCACGATTTCACGTCTCCGATTCCCGGTGTTGATGCGCTAGAACACTCTGCTAGAGCCAAAGTGATCAAAGGAATCAAGGCCGTCGTTGCACTCAAAGCTTACGGAGCAACCCGTAATCCTGCAGCTCTTGCGGCATTCCGTGCCAACGAGAGCGACATGGGGTATGGGTTCCTTGCTCAACGCTACGCCCCAGATCAGGACCTGAGTAAAATCACGGTGCAGAATCTTCCAAGCATCGTGCAAAAAGCGGCTCGCGACACCATCCCAAACGTTTTTGTTGAGTTCTGGTCATTTCGCCTGATGGTGCTGCTTGGCTTTGTCTTTGTCGTCGTATTTGCTTTTTGTGCCTATTACAGTCTGCGCAACGAACTGGAAAAGCATCCATTGCTACTAAAGGCGGCAGCTTGGGCCATCCCGCTCCCGGTGCTTGCTTGCGAATTCGGTTGGATCACTGCAGAAAACGGTCGCCAACCGTGGACGGTTTTTGGATGGTTGCCAACTTTTCAATCCGCATCATCCCATGACGTTGGTTACATGGTGTTCTCGCTGGTCGGTTTTGCTTTTCTATACAGCCTGTTCATAGCGGCTGAACTTTATCTAATGTTTAAGTTCGCACGGCTCGGACCGGTGCAACACATAACCCCAACCTCACATGCACCCGCATTCGTGCAACCTGTTTTTGGCCAGCCCGGATTTACAGACAAATCCTGGGCTAACAAATCCTGGCAATAAGGAAAAGGGCCGATGGAACTATACGTCGCGCTAAAGGTTACTTGGGCGCTGCTCCTTGGCATCCTGCTCACAGGAATCGCGATAATGGTCGGAATGGACATGGGAGTTGGGACACTGCTCCGTTTTGTGGGGCGTAGTGATGGCGAACGGCGAACGGCGCTGGCGATTATCGGTCCTCATTGGGATGGCAACCAAGTGTGGTTTATCTTGGGCGGCGGAACAATTTTTGCGGCTTTTCCTACGCTTTATGCGACCTCGTTCTCAACCTTTTACATCGTCATGATTTTGCTGCTGTTCAGCATGATCATGCGGCCAGTGGCATTTGAATATCGATCTAAAGTGGATGCTAGCCGATGGCGTGAGGCTTGGGACTGGGCTTTCCTGATCTCGGGCGCACTCCCAATGACCATCTATGGAGCTGCCTTCGGTAACGTTCTCCAAGGCGTTGGATTTCATTTCGGGTGGGACGGCCAATATTACCAAAACGAAAGCTTTATTTGGTATCTTGCCAACCCCTTTGCACTGATGTGTGGGATTTTATCGCTGTCACTTGCGATTTACCAGGGAGGCGCGATGCTGATGATCCGCGGTGAAGGTGTTATCGCAGAGCGGGCACGCCGGTATGCCATCTGCAGCGGCGCAGTTGCAGCAATCCTGTTTGTTGCCGGGGGTATATGGGTCCAATTTATCAAGGGTTTCATGTTTGCCCAACCAGCTGATCCAGGGATGGCGGCGACGCCGCTCAACGGTCCGTTGGTGTTGATGCGCACGGGCGCATGGATGAACAATTTCCACATTTATCCCTTGCTGTGGCTGCTACCAGCTCTAGGTTTAGTGAGCATGATCACGGGCTCACTCTCATTGATTGCTCGCAAACCTATCCTCGGCTGGTGGCTTGGCGCCACCGCTTGGATCGGAACTATCTTTACCGCAGGGGGGGCAATGTTCCCCTTCTTGATGCCATCGTCCACAGCGCCGTCTGAAAGCCTAACGGTTTGGAATGCATCTGGCAGCGAGTATAATCTGGGCTGGATGCTGGTCTTTGCGGTGGCGTTTATTCCTGCAATTTTGTCATACACCACATGGGCGTTTAGGGTGATGCGTGGTAAGGTGCACACGGAAATAGTGATCGCTGACGAGCATTCTTACTAACGATTAGAGGTAAGAACATGACCAACATCATTAGAATTTTGGCTCTCGCTGGGGTGCTTGCATTAGCGTTGATGTTAGCCGTTGTCGCCGGCGACTTCGGCCCCTGGTATTTTGCATGGCTCGTCGGGACCACAATGATTGTCCTCATCTCGACAGCTGGAGCTGTTCTGTTCGAAACACAGCACGCATCTAGAGACATGATCGACGAGCAGTCTGCTCCTACGGAGATATAAATATGTTTGGTGGCCTCGAAGGACTCATTATCCTTATCCCGTTTGTTTACCTTGGCATGTACATTGCCGCGTACTTCTATACCCGGCGGAAGTTTCCGTAGGGTTCTCCACTCATCGTGGGTCTTATAGGAGTACTATCTATTTAGCCCGGCCAACCACCAGATCGGGTGGTGACGTTGTCCTCGACCTCCAAGCCACAAGTGGCGGCCCGCGCAACCACCCAACCGCCGGATTTAGGATTAAGGACCCAAAGACACGCCAGGATGAAAATAGGTGTAAATGTTATAGGCAGTTGCTCGACTAATTCCAGAGACTGCTTCAAGATCGCGTAACCCAGCCCCCTCAATGGCACGGACGGACCCAAAATGGTGCAATAATGCTCTCTTGCGTCTTGAACCAACACCGGCAATAGCATCCAGCTCGCTGGCCGAGATTTTACGATTGCGGCCTATCCGATGCGTCGTAATCGCGAAGCGATGCGCCTCATCCCGTAGCCGCTGGAGAAAGTACAGGACCGGGTCGCGCTCGGGAAGCTGAAAGGGCGGTTTTTCCTCGGTAAAAAAGCGCTCTCTGCCCGCATTTCGTTCGGGACCCTTGGCAACCGCGACGACAGGCACACTAGAAATTTGGAGCTCGTTCAAAACCACAAGCGCGGCACTCAGCTGACCAGCCCCCCCATCGATCAGGACAAGATCTGGCCATATATTTTCATGACGAGCTGAAACGTCGGTCACGGCTCGTGCGAAACGACGAGCGAGTACCTCGCGCAACATCGCAAGGTCGTCACCAGGCGTGAGTGATGAGCGAATCGCGAATTTACGATACGCGGACCGAATAAAACCTTCGGGGCCAGCAACGATCATGACACCGTAAGGTGAACTACCCATCATGTGGGAGTTGTCGTAAACCTCGATGCGGCGAGGAACTTTCTCGAGGCCAAACAACTCCCCGATTGCAGCTAGTAATTTTTCCTGCCCTGCCGACTCTGCAAGTTTTCGTTCTAAGGCTTCGCGCGCGTTTATCTCAGCATGATGTACAACATCCCTTTTCTCGCCTCGCTTTGGAAACGTAATTTCCACCTTGTGGCCATTTTTTAGTTTCAGAGCCTCCGCGATCAACACATGGTCGGGCAGCGCTCGATTCAAAAGCAGAAGCCTCGGCGGGTCTTTGTCGTCATAAAACTGACTAATAAAAGCCGAGAGAACAAACTCTGCGGCCTCATCTTTGTCGTGTTCCGGGAAAAAACTGCGGTTCCCGTTATTGCGCCCTCCACGAATAAAAAAAACCTGTACGCATGATCGGCCAGCCGCCTGAGAAATCGCGATAACATCGGCGTTGGTGATGCTTGCTGGGTTGATAACATCCCGGCCCTGTATCTGGGTGAGGCCACGAATGCGGTCACGTAAGCTGGCAGCTCGCTCAAATTCCAACGTCTTTGCCGCATGCTCCATTTGAGAAGCCAAATCACGCTGCACATGGGCGACCCGCCCGGACAGAAACTTGCGTGCTTCAGAAACCAATTCTGCGTAATCTTCCCTAGAAATGCGACCGACGCACGGTGCCGAACAACGCCTAATTTGATAGAGCAGGCAAGGTCGCGTCCGGTTGGAAAAAACCGAGTCTGCACAAGTACGCAACAAAAACACACGTTGTAGACCTTGGATGGTCTGGTTCACAGACCACGCCGATGCAAATGGTCCCCAGTAGCTCGCGTTTCCGATTTGTGCGCCCCGGTGCTTCCCAAGCCTTGGATAGGGATGGTCTTCACTGAGCATCAGCCAAGGATATGATTTATCATCGCGAAGCAAGATATTGAAGCGTGGGTTGAAACGCTTGATCAGATTGGCCTCGAGAAGAAGTGCCTCCGCTTCGGTCTGCGTTGTAATGATCTCAACATTGGCGGTTTCGGCAACCATGCGCCGCAACCGTTCCGATAGGCGCCCTGGTTGGGTATAGGCTGCGACCCGATGCCTGAGGCTTTTTGCCTTGCCAACGTAGAGCACGCGACCACCATCGTCGAGCATCCGGTAGACGCCGGGCGCCGACGGAAGCGTCCGTAATAACCTGTCTATGCAACCAACCCCTCGTCCCCCCGACTTATTCATCTGGCGTGTGCCTGTTTCGGCCATCTCAGTTGGGCACTCTCAGGAAATTCACGCGGCCAGAAGGATTGGTGGTGCTCCCGACTTCACGTACGCCTCTCGGCGCTTACGTGACTTCACCACGCTCAGGCAGCCCGCCATATCAAGAAACACTTTGTCGAAAGCAGGAAGCAACATCGACTGTTGGTTCATAGCGCCAAACTACATTTTTTGAGTACGCGCGCCAACTGGATAAATCCGTCTCGGCTTATTCATAATCAATAATGCCCTATTGATGGCAATCTGTGGATAAGTCTGTGGGCAATTCCATTAAATTCGGGCGCATAAACTTATGGTAAAACAAATCCATGATTTCCGTGCCGCAGGGGAATAGCACCAAGACATTGATAATCATATTTTTTTACAAAAAAGCGGATGAAAGCTGCCAAAGTTCACTTTAAGAGTTAACGTTTCCGTGATGTTATCCCGAAAAGTGGACAACTTTTTTCATAATCGTTGAGTTTCCAAGACGTTGGCACACAAGGGCAGACTATTCAGTAATGTTCTCTGATAACAGCTCAGTGTCAAAACAAAGACGTTTCCTTCCCTATCTGGTTTTATTAAACATCTTATTGTTAGCATATTCCGATTAGTGCGTGGACTTTCGATTGGAGATATTTAGGGCCTTTCAACAGTTTTCCTGTAATGTGTCTGAACCTTACTTATTCTTTCCGAAATGGAGAGGTTGGTTGAGATCGGTGAAGCGGGGAAGGTGCTTGATGTCTCGATCGCCACCCTGTGCCAATGGGAGGCGGAGGGGCGGTTGATTCCCGACCGCACACCCAGCGGCCATCGACGTTACGATCTCGCCAAACTCCGCCCGGAGACGTTTCGCGCCGAAGCCGACGCGCATTGGCTTATGCGCGCGTTTCCAATCACGCCCAGAAGGATGATCTGGAACGGCGGAAACAGGTTCTTGCGCTTTATTGTGCCCGGCAGGGCTGGACGTCCGAGGTGGTGGCGGATCTCGGTTCGGGATGAATGACCACAAAAAGGGGCTGAAGAAGCTGCTGGCGGCGATCATCGACGGCTCGGTCGGGCGGTTGGTCATCACGCACAAGGACCGGCTCTTGCGCTTCGGCGCCGAGTTGGTCTTCGCCATCTGCACGGCGAAGACCGTGGAGGTGTTGATCCTCAACCAGGGTGAAGACACCACCCGCGAGGAGGACGACCTGGCCCTAGCAATTATCACCTCGTTCTCGGCACGGCTCTACGGCAGCCGTTCGCCCAGAAACCGGAAACTGCTCAAAGGCATGCGCAAGACAGTCGAGGATTCCTCCACATCCTGATCGCCCACCGCATCACGCCGGACCCTCCGGACAAGCAGCAAACCTGTTCCGCCAGGACCTCCGGCGTGGCGCGGTTCGCCTGCAGCTGGGCGCTGGCCGAATGACAGCCGCAACACGCGCCGCACAAGGACACCCCCACCACCACACAGGCCCACACCCACAGATACCAGCCTGCGGCGGACCAGCTGGGCTGCTTTCGCACAAAAAACGTCTCGCCCTCCTGCACGCCCGCGTCACCAATCACCGCCGCGATGTCACCCACACAGCGAGATTCTATGGTGTGACTGCGGTGGTCGCCGATCGTTGCTTCCCATCAAGCAGAACCTGCTCTTGCTGTGGCTCAGCACAAGCTGAGCTGACGCTGTCGCAGTGGGCGATCCACCGCGACGAATGCGGATACGAGACCGGCCGCAATCTCAACGTCGCCCGGAATTTCGAGCGATTAGCCGCAAAACCTACCTGAAACGAACCTCCGCGACGCAGGAACCAAACAGCAAGCTCGCTGCCCAACTTTAACCAGCTATAAGCAGGCTTGCATAAATTCCGAAGAGGGGTAATGGGCTGGAGAACCTAATCCAATTCGGGCATCCCCCTTGATCAAATCTTGAATGCCAGCGCAATCGCGGAAAAACGCATCGCATACAGTTGCAAAGCCATACAAGGGTGAAACATTGTGAGCTTATCACAGCTACCATCGGGATTAACTCTCAATGCAAGCAAGAGTCTCCCGCTGCGAGTCGTGCGCAAGGATGGACTGGAAAGTAGCATTGCCGGCATCGATTCGCGGGCACGAAGGTTCATTGAGGCGCAGGCGACCCCGGGAAAACAATTTGGCGATGACCCAGGGGAAGTTCTGCTGCTGCCGGGGGACGAAGGACTCGGTGGCGCACTGCTGGCTGTCGGTGATGATCGATCCCCGTTTCCATTCGGTGCGATCCCGATGGCCTTGCCCCCCGCGACGACTTGGCGATTGGTGCCGGGAGATTACGATTTACAGGATGCCGTTCTCGGAGCCGCTCTGGGGGCATATCGTTTTGACCGGTTTAAGTCCCGCAAAAGTTCGCCAGCACATTTGGCCGTGCCCGCTGGTTGCGATCGCGCCATCACTATAGCAGAAGCCGTCTGCTACTCACGGGACCTCATTAACACCCCTGCCAATCTGCTCGGCCCTGTCGAACTCGCTGATGCAGCTGTCGAATTAGCCGAGCGATTCGGCGCGCGGCACCAGCGGGTTATAGGCCCTGACCTTGAAGCCGGCTATCCAGCCTTAGCAGCAGTAGGGGCCGGCTCGGATAGGCCTGCGCAAGTGGTTCGCCTATACTGGGGCGAAGACCCGAGCAAGAAACTAATCGCAATCTGCGGGAAGGGTGTTTGTTTCGACAGCGGCGGGTATGACCTGAAGCCAAGCGCTTCAATGTTGCGGATGAAGAAGGATATGGGTGGGGCAGCGATCGCGCTCGGCCTGGCGCGGGCAATCATGGCTCTATCACTTGATGTTCGGCTTGAAGTCAGGATTGGCTGTGTCGAAAATAGCATCTCCGGGCACGCGATGCGGCCTCTCGATGTCATACATACCCGTGCAGGGAAAAATATCGAGATCGGCAACACCGATGCGGAAGGTCGCTTGGTTCTCGCCGATTTGCTGGCCGATGCCTCTGACGCGCGACCATACTGGCTAATCGATTTTGCAACCTTGACCGGCGCGGCACGCGTTGCTCTCGGACCAGATCTGCCTGCCCTTTTCAGCAATAATGACGCGATGGCGCGAGATTTGTTGGCCTGTGGGGACCGTACCGCCGACCCATTGTGGCGTCTACCGCTCTGGCGCGGTTATGCTCCATGGCTCGACTCCTCAATTGCTGATTTGAACACAGTGACCCAGAAACCTTACGCAGGGGCAATTGTCGCAGCATTATTCTTGAAGCATTTCGTGCCAGACCATGTGGCGTGGGGACATATCGACACGTACGCATGGAATGATCAGGATCGACTTGGCAGACCTGAAGGTGGTGAATCGCTTGGCTTGCGGGCCGTGCTCGAAGCAATCGAAGCGCTAGCCACGAAGTTGCAATGATTTCATGTTTCATAGACTTGCCGGAAATCGGATCGGTTCATAACTAATTTCGTGGTTGACATCACCGACGTCGGCGCCTCTGTCATTGCCCAAATTCGTCCGCGCCTTATGATGGCGACATTTAGTCGATAAGCTAGATCCGGAAAATGGAACGGCCAAAACGAATTAAGGCTGACGAGATTGCCCCGTTGATCGACGAGATTGCCCCGTTGATCGTCGCTCGCCACGTCGTAACGGTCATTGGAAACGGATAAACCTAGGGATTCTTAAGGTTGAGGGGGAACTTTAATATGGCTTCAGAAGTATCGGTCGACAATGTGGTCGCGGTCTTACGTGACACTGTCGTTTCGCTGGTTCGACGCGATGGCGCCGATCTTTCGGCACGGCAGCTTGCGGTATTCTTAACCTGTTATCTAGACGACGGCGGTCATACGGTGCGTGGCCTCGCCGGCCAACTCAACATTTCCAAACCAGCGATTACTCGTGCTCTGGACAGGCTGGGTAACCTTGATCTGGCACGCCGGAAGATTGATCCGGCCGACCGCCGTAGCGTACTAGTGCAGCGCACGTCGAAGGGGGCGGCCTTCCTCAGGGAAATTCGGTCAATAATGGCCGAGGTAACGAAGCGTCCGGGGGGTGAGACATCAACGCCTGAATCTCCACGTCGCCGCGCCGCGGGTTGATCTGGTAAGCCATCGGAGCATTCATGATTATATCAAGAATTTGCTGTGCGCTGCGGCACACCATTTTATCTGGCATATTGGTAATGTCATTTTATGCCTCGAGTCTTGCATTGGCTCAAGCAGCAGATGCACCCTCGGTTCAGGACGAGAGGATCCTGAACAAGGTAACCAGTTATCTTAATAATTTACACACCGTAACAGCCAAATTTCTCCAAGTCGCGCCGGACGGTAGCATCCGGACCGGAACCGCAATTCTTCAGCGCCCCGGGAAGATGCGCTTCCAATATGATAAGCCGGACCCGCAATTGCTTGTCGCAGGCTTTGGACTGTTAGTTTACCATGATCCTGGCCTTAATCAAACGACGAATATTCCGCTCTCGTCTACGCCGCTCAGCATTCTTCTGGCGAAACATGTGAAGCTCTCAGGCGATGGGGTCACCGTTACCAAAATTCGTCAGCCTCCTGGTGAGGTTCAAATTTCCATGATTCGTACCGGAAAGACTGCGGAAGGCCAATTGACACTCATTTTCTCCACGGCCCCCCTGGAGCTGCGACAGTGGAGGATCACCGATCCACAAGGGAGGGTCACCCAAGTCAGCCTCTTTGATCTGCATCAGACACACCCATTCCCAGGCCGTGATTTCGAGTATATCGAAGATGTAAACCGGTCTCCCGATGGTTGATCGCCAATAGAATGCCGCGAATGCGATGTTATCGTAACGCGCCCCGAAAACGATTCTCCGGCGATTTGGCAGAAAGATGTAATGGCTTCTCAGTCCGATTTCCTGATCGGGATTTCCTGTTGCACCAAACCATTCGGCATTTTCGGCACGTTGAATCACGCTGCTTCAGACACATACGTGCGGGCAGTGGACGACGTGGTGCATGGAGTGCCATTGCTGATCGCAGCCAATGGCCAAGCAGCCAATATCGAGGCACTGCTCGATTGCTTTGACGGTATTATCCTGACTGGCAGCCGCAGTAACGTCGCCGCTGAATTCTATGGCGGACGCCCACAAGCGTCTGACCCTCTAGCCGAAGACCTGAAACGAGATCACGTCACGCTGCCATTAGCGCGGCAGGCGGTCGAGCGTGGAATTCCACTGCTCGCGATCTGCCGAGGCATGCAAGAACTGAATGTCGCACTTGGCGGCACTCTACACCAACGACTCCAGGATCTACCCGGCCGGATCGATCACTCAACGTCTATGCAAGCGAATGAAGCCATACGCACTGGAAAGGCACATCAGGTGATACTGACGCCAGGAGGGTTATTGGCTAAGATAGTCGGTCGGCAGATGCTTTCGGTGAACTCGCTGCACAATCAGGGAATCCGCCGTCTGGCCCACGGGCTAACTGTTGAAGCCCGCGCGATCGACGGCACAATCGAGGCGGTACGCGGCACCGGGCCCGATTATGTACTCGGCGTGCAATGGCATCCGGAATACGATTTCCAGAGCGACGATGCCTCGCGAATGATCTTCGAAAGCTTCGGTGCGGCGATAAGACGGCGCCGGGGACATTTTTTTGCATAACGCTTTTCTCCTTTCTTGTCGATCTATGTTATCGTACCATTCCATTGATACTTTTCCCGACCAACAGGAGCGTCGCTGGATACTCTTTGACACAAAAACGTGTGCATGTGCGCAGCGAAGCGGCAGCAGAAACAAGGCAGCCATCCGCCCTCACAAAATACAGTTGGCGTGATGTCAGTTTTGATGACTGCCTGTTATATTCGCAATATTAATCGCAACAACGCGAGCAAGGTACGAAACCCCTGTGTCCTTCCCGTCGAAACCGAACCGATCGTTTGAGGACCGTGAACTCTATTGTCCCAGTTTTACATCCGTGACGATACTGAGCCTCAACGGCGCATGTACCACCAATGCTGGCTCTTGTGCGATAGTCACCAGCGCACGAGGCTGGCTTGTGTTGATGGCTTATGCAGGAACCCAGCTCTCCGAAACGGAGTTCGGATGATCATGCTCCGCACAACAGTCCGATACGCTGACACAACAAGGCTCGTAAATTAATGACTCAGCGACTCACGATAGTCACCTGGAACATTAACTCCCTCCGATTGCGGCAAGATCTGCTTGCCAACGTGATCGACGATTTGCATCCCGATGTTTTATGTCTACAGGAAACCAAAGTTCCAGATGAACTGTTTCCGGAAGGGATCGCGGCACGGATCGGCCTTCCGTACGTCCTTAAGCGAGGCATGAAGGGTTATAATGGCGTCGCCACGTTCTCACGTCTACCTATTGAGGCCGCCCGCGACACGCATGACTGGTGCGGTAGGCCGGATTGCCGGCATGTGTCCGGACGCATCATAGCCGGCTGCACGCGACTCACTATCCACAATTTCTACGTGCCAGCCGGCGGCGATGTTCCTGACCCCGCACTCAACGATAAATATGCGCACAAGCTTGAGTTTATCACGGAAGCCCGTAAATATTTTCGTGCGCATCCTCCGAAATCCAGCTTTTTAGTAGGAGACCTAAATATCGCGCCACTTGCGTCTGATGTTTGGAATCACAAGCAGTTACTTGGTGTTGTCAGCCACACTCCGGCCGAAACATCTGGACTGCTTTCTTGGCAGAATCAGGGGTTTGTTGACGCTGTTCGGCACTTTGTTCCGGAACCAGCCAAGGTTTTTACCTGGTGGTCCTATCGCAATCGCGACTGGCGCGCTTCGGACCGCGGGCGACGACTTGATCATGTCTGGGTGTCCCAGGATCTAGCACCAAAACTACGATCGATGCGAATGCTGAAAGATGCCAGGGACTGGAAAAGAACGTCGGATCACGTGCCAGTGGCGGTCACCGTTGATGTCTAAAGTCTCTTGATTACTCGCCTGGTCGATGCCAGCCGGCACCGTCGCACAACAGCACGCAGATGGCATCGACCAGGCGAGCGATTGCAGATACCCGGCAACATCATACTGCTGCCGCTGCCACCTTACAGTCCGGAGCTGAACCCCATGAAAAACGTCTGGGACTACCTCCGGCAAAACAAGCTCTGCGCGACGGTTTGGGACGGCTACGAGCAAATCATCGAAGCCTGCAAGGCCGCCTAGAACTGGCTCATCACAGACCCAGACCGAATAACCTCAATCGGCAGCCGAGAATGGGCATGGGTCAATGTCCAGGAGGGTTGGTATGATGAGACCTGTGTTCGGGTGGGTATGGACGGCGGGGTGGATTACTGATTCTCTATTGATGTTTGGGGATAGAGAGGATTGGTGGCGCAACGTGGGAGTGGCCAGGAACGGCGTGGTATCGAGGGACCATCGCGCGGAAGTTCTTCGCTGGATGCGCTTTCTGAGCTTATTGATTGGCCGCCGATCGCAGGTCTGCTTGCTCCGCTCTACCCGGCATCGAAGGGTGAGCCTGCCTGGCCG
>JAJZCS010000228.1 GCA_021829055.1 Pseudomonadota bacterium | reverse complement strand
CTGGTAGAGCACTACGTTCGGGACGTAGGTGTCGCAGGTTCAAATCCTGTCACCCCGACCAAATAAATCAATACGTTACGCAGAATCAGACACATCTGATTCTGGCTCTGCGCACCGCGCAAGCGCACGGCAAGTGCACGCCGAGGGGACGCGGAGTCACGCTTCGGTGAAGGTTCCTGGAAGTGCGCGGTGCATCCCAGTCTGATAGCATCCTTTGCTCATAATTCGCTGCACGGCTGCTCAAGCTCAAGAGAGACCGATAACGATGCGCACCACTGCAGTAAAACGATCGACTACAGAACGCGCCAGCGACTGCCAGCAGATGATTGAGAACGCGCAGCGCCAACCCGGCCTGAATGAAATTCTCCTGCTCATGCATCAACTGAATGATGCACGCCGCGCGATCAACGAATCGGGATCGAGCGGTACTTACGTTGGCAGCGCGAGCGTGAGTTCGACGCCCGACATCACGATCACCGCCGGGTGACATCCCCGCGGAAGCACCAGACCTCCACCTGGACATTAGCTCTTCCGCATCGGACTCGCGGTGCCAGGCTTCAACCAAATTCTGGCTGAGATCCAAGCTGCGCAGGGGGATCCGGCGCTCGGTAACCCATTCGACTACGTCCGCCGCAAGTACATTGGTCTGCTGGCGGCAAAGACCGGGAGGCACACCATTGTTTATGCTTCCCGGTTTCTCCAGGGCGGACCACCGGGCCTTGAGCAACTGGTACCGATCACCGACGAGGATGTTCAGGGCTTGATGGCAACGGTGCAGGGCGGAACCAGCGACAAACTTGACTTGCTGCTCCACAGCCCAGGCGGCTCGCCAGAAGCGGCAGAAGGCATTGTCAGCTACGTTCGCGCAAAATTCACCGATATACGGGTGATCGTCCCGCACCTCGCGATGTCCGCTGCAACCATGATTGCTTGTTCCGCCAATCGCATTTTGATGGGACGGCATTCTTTCTTGGGACCAACCGACCCTCAGTTATTTATCCAAAGCCCGCTGGGCTTCCGGTACGTTGCTGCTCAGGCAATCCTGGAACAATTCGACCGCGCCAGAAAGGACTGTGCCACGCCCTCAGGGCTACGCGCATGGGCGCCGATACTTCCGCAGTACGGACCGGATTTATTGGTGACCTGCGAGAACGCCAGCGAGCTAACCCGGCGCCTCGTTCATCAATGGCTTCGCGAGTACATGCTAGCGGACATCAAACCGGCCAAGCGACGCGGCCAGATGGTGAGGCGACTTGCGGACTTCCTGACGGATCACCAGCAACACAAGACCCATGGTCGGCATCTTGACCGGGCCACATTACGCAGTCATGGCATGGTAATCGACGACCTGGAAAGGGATCCCGACGAACAGGACTTGGTCTTATCGATTTACCACGCCGTCACCATCGGCTTTTCATTCATCCCATTTCTCGGCAAGATCATCGAGAATCACTTGGGATGCATGTTCGCAAAAGCCGGCATGGTGAGTCCCCCGCCGGGCGGGGTCGCCAACGAACCTCCGGAGCAACCATCGACTGCGCAGCCGGAACCCGCGGCACAGTGACCATCAGGCGACTACTCTTCGCTGAAGTAATCCTCATCGACGCGCACCAGTTTGACGGTATCAACCTCTTTAATCGCGACACCGTAGTCGATCAGCAGCTCTGCGAGCCGCGAACCGTCAATTAGGATGACCACCGGATTCTTCATAGCGGCGGAATACCGCCTCGCTTCGTCCGAAAATTTCGAAGTCGTGATGAAGATGCCCCTTCCCGCACTCTCCGCGCCGTGCACGGCGCCGACGAATTGCTGGATGTCCGGACGGCCCACGGTACTATCAGCAGCCCACCGCTTGGCCTGGACGTAGATGCTGCCAAGGCCCAAGGGATCTTCCTTAATGATCCCGTCGATGCCGCCATCCCCCGACTTGCCCACGTGAGAAGCATCTGCTCGCGATCCGCCATATCCCATTTTTACCAGCAGATCGATGACCAGCCGCTCAAAGAATCGCGGTGACGCCCCCTGAATGCGCCCCAGCAGTTCTCCGACAATCGCGCCACGGTGCAACTGGTAGCCGCGTCGAACCTGTTCGTCCGGAGTGAGTTCCTCAGTGACGGACTCCGGCCGGCCTTCGGTCGGGCTATCCATCGTCGCGTTCCCGCGGCTACGGGCGCGAAACTCCTGATAGGCCGGAAAGCGTTCCAGCCATTTCATGTCGATCCGTTGCGGCAAATTCCGCTTAACGGTCGCTTGCCCCAACGCACTCAGGCGGTAATACCCACGGCGTGGAGACTCCAGAAGTCCAGCCTGTTTCAAATACGAATGAGCCCACCAAATGCGATTCAGAAACCTCGGCTCGCCGCTCGGGATCTTCTCAGCCATATCAGACGGCGACAGTCCGAGCAGCGTCCCAATAAGATCGGCGGCATCACGAACACGGTGTTCCCGGTCATCCGCATACACATCGAGCACCGGCCGGAGAAACGTCTGAAACCCTGGAACGGACATCGGCCTACACCTTCAGCGCCGGCAGGGCACGCACAATCTTCATGGTCTCCAGGCTCACGGTGATCACCCGCAGCAGCAGATCCAGCGGGTACTTCGCATTGCCCTGCTCTGCCGCCCACGCATTGGCGTCGTTCACGATACCGGTCGCCTTGTCCGTCGTTACGGCTTGGCGCTCCACAACCCACTCGATGGCCGACTTGCCGTTGACGATGTAGTCGTATGCCTCAAGGGGGATATCCCGGACGGTAACCCCTTCGTTGTAATGGATCGTCGTCCGATCCCACTTCTCATCGGGGTTCGCCTCATCACCACCGTTAACGGCCTGCGGTTTCCCGAAGCGCATCTTGGTCACGCGGTAATCCTCGTCGGTCAGTGCGCTGCGCGCCTTAGCGTATTCGATCTTCGCTGGGTACAATTTCACGGTATCAAACCCGAGGTGAAGTTTCGCCAGGGTCTCCCCAGCCTCGACGAACGCTCGGAAGTCCGCAAACTGCTTCACAACTGGAATTCGCGGCAGTTGCTTGGTCAGATTGTTGGCGTAGCGCTGCCGGTAGTCCTCTGAATGCAGCAGGCCATAGACGTAATAGAATAGGTCCTTCTTTGTAATTTTCTCGCCCGGATACGCGACCTTGAATTTACCCAGAGCTTCATCGGTAATTGCATCGCACACACGGTATTCCCCGTCCTCGGTGAGACGCCCGTTGAAGCCCTCGGGAGCTGTCTTCTTTCCGCCGACGCTGAAATCGAGTGGCGCTTGGCCCGCCGACGCCGCTTCCTCGCCTTCCTGTTCTTGATCATCTCCATGGACGGATTCGTAAAGGTACAGTGGAAAACATTGTGACTTGGAGATGACCTCTAGATCCGGAATCACATCCGTCATCAGAACGGAAAACTCTTTCGCTGATCCACGGCCCGTCAGACAGATAATCCGATTCTCCGAATCTTGCGTCGGAAAAACCTTGTGAAGTTGGTACACGCAGTTATTCATCGATCGGTCAAAGTACACATGCTGTCTCGAAAACGGTCGATACAATGATATGCGATACCCGTCGCCCCTTTCTCGGTACCGACGGTCGCGCTCGACATCCTTACGCTGCTGTCGATCCCATGAAAACTTCGCATCATCAATTGTGATGAACTTCGCAATCCCCGCTGCGCGTTGCGTTGGAGTAGCGTCCGTCCAGCGCTTGACCTCGCCATTATAGAAGCGGATAGACCGACCAATGTTCCGGCGCAGCGCCGTCTCGGAGAAGTTGTAACACCATGCATCGCGATTCGTCTTGAGACCGCTGGAATAATTCCCGAAGATCGCTACGGCCCCCTGTTCTTCACCCAATGGCATGTACTTTCGGAATGCCGGATCCCTCTGGTTCACCCAGTCGTGATGCGCATCCGGCCGAATTTGCGTCCATCCCGGTGCGGATCGAATCCCGTCAATTCCACCGAACTGCGCGAT
>JAJZCS010000227.1 GCA_021829055.1 Pseudomonadota bacterium | reverse complement strand
CAGCCGTGCCAGTCCGTCACAGTCAGCAGAATCGGCAGAGCTGATCAAAATTTGCTCGATCTTTCTCATCGGCGCAGATTCGTACCGCCACGCCGTTTTGTGAATCCTCCGTCAGCAACGGAACACTGGGCGCTTCGAACAAGAAGCGCTATCGTCGTGCCGCTTTGCGACGGCCTTCCGGGATATCGATATGCGAATTCACAGAGTTTGTTGGGCCGTCGCCTTTCCTTGACCTGCGGCCATCTCGATGAAGGCGCGCATGTACTCGATTGCGACATCAGCCTCGCGTATCCCTAAAAAAATCTGCTTTGCCACACCTTCTTGTCCCAGCCGTAGAGCGTGAACCTGAAAGCGCGAAGCATACTCGTCGACCAGCCAGCGTGGGAGGGCGGCCACACCACGCCCGTGCGCCACCATAAGCAACATGATGTCAGTCGTTTCGATCTGCTTGTGCTGACGGGGGGCAATGCCAGCGGGCATCAGGAACTGAGTGTAAATGTCGAGCCGCTCAATCGAAACAGGATAAGTGATCAGAATTTCCTCCGCCAGTTGATGCGGCAACACGAAATCGGAGCCGCGCAGGGGATGTTCTGGGCCAACGACCAAGACCGGCTCATAATCGAATACGGAATTGAAGCGCAACCCGGGCTTAAACAGGGGATCCGGCGTCACCAGTATGTCGATCTCGCGCCCGAACAGCGCACCAATGCCCCCGAACTGGAATTTCTGGAGAACGTCGACGTCCACATTGGGCCAGAGATCAAGATAGGGCGCGACGATTTTCAGCAGCCATTGATAGCAGGGATGGCATTCCATACCGATGCGCAACTTACCTCTTTCGCCACTTGCAAATTGCCGTATCCGATCCTCGGCGTGAGCCAGCTGCGGCAGTAACCGTGCGGCCACGGAGAGCAGAAACTCCCCGGCCTGAGTCGGTTGCAAACTGCGTCCCTCACGCCGCCACAGTTCCACGCCAATCTCGCTCTCGAACTTACCGATCGCGTGGCTAAGCGCCGACTGGGTCAAGTTTAGCCGCTTGGCCGCGGCTGTCAGTGACCCTTGCCGCTCGATCTCCTGCATGATCGCCAAATGGATACGCTCGAGATTTGCCATGCCACCTCAACAAATGATGAGCAGATTTCATCTATTCATGAAAATATATCATTTTTATTCATATATTTATCGCCCTATTACCATACTACCGTTATTCATCTCTTGGGCAGGTATATTCCATGGTTACGACCCATAATCTTGGCTTTCCACGCATCGGCGCGCGGCGTGAGCTGAAATTCGCTCTTGAATCCTATTGGAAAGGTGCGTCCTCACACGAGCAATTACAGAAAGTCGGCGTTGAGCAGCGCGCGCGCTGCTGGCACAATCAAGCCGCGCTTGATCTTGTACCGGTGGGCGATTTCTCGTTTTACGATCATGTACTCGACATGAGCTGCACGTTGGGGAACCTTCCTGCCCGTGTGCGCGGTCTTCATGACAATATGCTGGATAATTATTTCCGCGTCGCGCGCGGTCGTTCGGCTGCTGACGTGCAAGATCACGCTTCCTCCTGCAGCAGTGTTGCCGCCGGTGAGATGACCAAATGGTTCGACACGAACTACCACTATATCGTGCCGGAATTTGATGCTGAGACCGGATTCAATCTTGATTCTTCGCGTCTCGTCGATCAGCTCGCGGAGGCAAAGGCTGCCGGCGTCACAGCTAAGCCAGTGATCATCGGGCCGATCACCTATCTGGCGCTCGGCAAGGCTAAGGATGGCTCCGACAAGCTTGCCCTGTTGCCCCGTCTGCTACCAGTCTACGCGAGTCTGCTTTCGGTCCTAGCCGCACAGGGCGCCGAGTGGGTGCAGGTCGATGAACCAATCCTTGTCACGGAACTCGACCCCGCCTGGCAGCAGGCTTTCCTGGATGCCTACCAGATCCTCAACAGGGGAGTAGTCAAGCTGCTGCTTGCCACCTACTTCGGGCAACTGCGCGAAAACCTGCCGCTGGTTGGCTTGCTTCCGGTACAAGGCGTTCATATCGACGCCATCAATGCCCGGGATGAGGTCAGGCATCTGATCGCGGCTAGTCCGCCGGAACGCGTGATCTCACTCGGCGTGGTGAATGGCCGAAACATCTGGAAGACCGACCTTCAAGCAACGCTTGACTGGCTTGAACCACTCTCAGTGCATCTGGATGACCGCCTTTGGCTCGCACCGAGCTGTTCCTTGCTCCATGTGCCAATTGATCTGGCCGTTGAACAGAAAATGGACGCCGAGATCCGATCTTGGCTCGCCTTCGCCATCCAGAAATTGGAAGAAATCCAGCTGCTCGCTACAGCACTGAACATCGGTCGAGCGGCTATAGCAACGGAACTGGCCGCCAACCGCTCTGCGCTCATCTCGCGCCGCACCTCGACCCGTGTGAATAATGCGGCAGTTAAGGCAGCGGTCGTGGCAATCACTCCGGACATCGGGCGCCGCCACAGCTCCTTCACAGTACGTGCGGCCAAGCAGGCCACGCTCTTGCACCTGCCGGTCTACCCCACCACCACCATCGGCTCCTTTCCCCAAACCAGGGAGATCCGGCAGGCGCGCAGCCAGTTCAAGGCCGGCAACATCAGCGAAGCAGCCTACAAGAAGGCAATGCGCCATGAAATCGAGCACTGCATACGCGAGCAGGAAAAGCTCGGGCTGGATGTGCTCGTGCATGGCGAGGCCGAACGCAACGACATGGTGGAATATTTCGGAGAACAGCTCGAAGGCTATGTATTCACTCAAGGCGGCTGGGTACAATCTTATGGTTCGCGCTGCGTGAAGCCGCCGATTCTATTCGGTGACATAAGTCGTCCCAAGGCCATGACGGTCGAGTGGTTCAGTTATGCAGCCTCGCTTACCAACCATCCGATGAAGGGCATGCTGACCGGGCCGGTGACTCTCCTCAACTGGTCTTTCGTGCGGGATGACCAGCCACGCTCCATCACGTCTTACCAGCTCGCCCTTGCCATTCGCGAAGAGGTGTTGGACCTGGAAAAGGCTGGGGCGCGTATCATCCAGATCGACGAAGCAGCGCTACGCGAGGGCCTACCTCTGCGCAAATCCCAATGGCACGACTATCTGCGCTGGGCAGTTGAATCATTCCGTATCACAGCCAATGGCGTGCGGGACGCGACCCAGATCCACACCCATATGTGTTATTCGGAGTTCAACGACATCCTCGCCGCAATCGCAGACATGGACGCCGACGTGATCACCATCGAAACCTCGCGTTCCGACATGGAACTTCTCGATGCGTTCCAGACGTTCAGCTATCCGAACCAGATCGGCCCCGGCGTCTACGATATTCACTCCCCTAACATCCCGAGCGAGCCTCAGGTCATTACACTGGTGAAAAAGGCCGCTGAGCGCATTCCCGCTGAACGACTCTGGGTAAATCCGGATTGTGGCCTAAAAACCCGTCAGTGGAGCGAGGTGATCCCCGCACTCACCAATATGGTCAACGCCGCACACGTTTTACGCGCCAAGGGCACCTGATCGAGAGCACTGTGGGGAAGCGCCAGCAATAACTCTGCGAAGACGATGGTCCTGGCATGCTGGTGGTGTTTTACCTCCCGACAATGCAGTGCCAAAGCCTGGCGCTGGGGGCGCCGTTGAAGCTCGTCGCCTGTAAATTAAACGACCTAGCGAAGCCAACCCCCGCTTCATCGTCACCTCGCTCAAGCCGTGCGAAGTTGCGGGCCCATATCTCTACGAGGCGATCTGCTGCGCCCGCGGCGAGATGGAGAAACCGGATCAAGGAATGCCAGCTCGACCTGTTCCCCGACCGCACCTCGGCCGCCACCATGCGCGCCAACCAGCTCCGCCTCTGGTTCGCCTCCTTGGCCTATGTCCTGCTCTGCGCGCTCCGCCGGATCGGCCTCGCCCACACCCGGTTCGCCCAGGCCACCTGCGGCACCATTCGCCTCAAGTTGCTCAAGA
>JAJZCS010000226.1 GCA_021829055.1 Pseudomonadota bacterium | reverse complement strand
CCCGTCGCCCGGGGCGAATTACGGCCCTTGCGAGAACCTAATTCCGAATACGACTTTTGAAAAGCCTTATGACAGTACACCGTTCCAACCAGCCGCACGACCCATGAAGCTGTGCCGTTCGATCAGCCATGTGGTGTTGTAGGTTTGGCAGAACGCGAGCAGCGCGAGGCGGAGTTCCTCGACGGTTTCGAATGTTCTCAGCTACAGCAGGTTATCTTTGAGCGTTCGGATGAAGCGTTCAGCGAAGACGTTGCGTTCGGACGCGCGCACGAAGGCGGGCGAGCTTTCGATGCCGAGAAAGCGCAACTCGCCCTGGAACGCGTCGGACATGTATTGCGAGCCGTGATCGTGGCGCACGCTCAGGCCATGTAGTATACTCCCAGACGGAGGAAAGGTATGCCGGGCTACAACCATTATTCATGGTGCACATGCGGATGGTGCGTGAAAGACGGCGGCGGGTTCACCCTATCGGCAGCCTCCCCCGCTATACCTTGGCAGCGTACGGCAACAAGCTGTGACAGCTATGTCGATCCGAATGCCATATGCCCGCTGTGCGGCGCGGAGGTGTTCTTTTACCAATCGCCTTTCGGAGGAAGGGTGTTCTTCGACCACCTGGGACCGCCTTGGCCGAAGCACCCGTGCACGGACACCTACCAGGCTCGTTCTGGGGCACTTCGTATTCTTGCCCCCCCACTCAAACGGCCAAGAGTTCAGCCCCGACAACCGCGGTCGAACGGCTGGTCGCCATTGATGCCTGTACGGTCGGCTAGCATTGCCGGCAAGGAGAGGGTCCGTTTGGACCCAAAAATTACTCATCTTGCAAGCCATTATCTCTATCTGCCGAACGGCTTTGCGGACGGCCGGCCCTGCTATTGGCGGCGCAGCACCAGTGACCCAGGGTCGGTGGAAGTTTCGACCTTCAAGATCAGTGAGCAGGGTCTGGCCCAAGAACAGCGCATGCAGATACCTCATTGGATCAGGAACGATGAGCATCTTTTGTCCCTTGGCGAGGAAGCGGTTCCGGACGGACCAGCTTTGAATGCGATTGGCTGGTCGCTGTCATTTGCGTGGCGGACCGACCAGCCGGACTGGATGAAGGCGCCATATGTCGATATCGAAGCCGCCAAAACTCTCTTTCTAGCATCGGCTGAGAAAGGATTTTTGACAGCTTGGAATAACCTCGGTGTGATCGCTCGCGATGGCTTGGATGGCACGCCAGACTTTGTCATGGCATTTCATTTTTTTGAGCGTGCAGCAGAAAGCATGCAGCCATTACCAATCAGACATCTAGCCGACTGCTACCGTAGGGGTGTCGGCGTAGCACCAGATGAGAGCCAAGCCACCTTTCTCGAAGAACTCGCCAACAGCCTGGAGCCTGAGAAGCGCCGTGCCCCCTAGGGCCTGTCATCAATTGAGCCAGGGCGGCGATGGATCCAGACAGCGCGCCGATTTTATCCATGAGGCAACTCCTGAGAACGAAACCATCGCGGATGTCCATGCTGAGCTCAACAAGAGCGAGTGGTAAGATGAGGCTGAAGAAAGCGCGAATACAAGGGTTTCAGTCGTTCAGAGATTCCGGATACATCGAATTTCTCGAAGGCATCAACCTCATCATTGGGCAGAACAATGCTGGCAAAAGTGCTCTGCTGCGCGCCCTGTTGCCGAACCTACCCGATGACCGGCACCGGACACTGGAGCGATGGAATTCACATGAACTGCCGGCACCGGAGATCGCCCTCACCATAGAAATCAGCGGCGCCGAAATCCCGGAGTGGGTGCTCCGTTCGGGGAACCCGCAACTATTTCCGATAACGCAGGAGCAGAGCCGTAATTGCGATGCCTTTATACAAGAAATTTTTGCGCGCCAAAGTGTAATATTTTCCGTAACTCACCGCCCTAATCAAGGATTCGCCTCGCCATATCCCTCACATCAATTTTTCCACACTACACCACAGCAGGTTAATTATCTTTGCGCTAAATTGACGCCACGCGACGGAGTCCTGACGATACAACACGTTGGCACCAACCGTAACGAAGATACGTTGCCAACTCTTCTCTTCGAGGCGTGGAAACGCGACATGTTCTATTTCACCGCCGAGCGCATGGCGAGTGGCCAAGCTTCAAGCGAATACGCTGAGCGTCTAGCGCCAAACGCGGATAACCTTCCGAATATTCTTCACTTGCTGCAAAACGAGCGCGGCGATGTGTTCTATAAACTGGTCGCTAATCTACGTGAGATTTTTTCAACCGTGGGAAATATCAGTGTCCGAACCATGCCCGGCGGCAACAGCCTGGAAGTGAGAATCTGGCCGACCGAGGCAATGAATCGGCCAGAATTGAGCTTTCCGCTGAACTCAAGCGGCACCGGTGTCGCCCAGGCCATAGCACTGCTCACGGCGATCATGACCATCGACAAAGCCATCATTATCATCGATGAGATCAATAGTTTTCTGCATCCGGCCGCTGTGAAGGCCCTGCTCCGAATCTTGCAAACGCAATACGCGCAGCATCAATACATCATCACGACCCATGCGCCGGATGTCATCAGCTTTAGCAACCCGACGACGATCCATCTCGTCAAGCGCGAAGGATATGAATCCCGGGTCGAGCGGCTAGATCTCGCGAATGTTGGCGTATTCCGTGAGGTAGCTGAGCATCTCGGCGTCTCGATGGCGGATGTGTTCGCGGCCGAACGGGTCATCTGGGTGGAAGGTCAGACCGAAGAACTCTGCTTCCCTTATCTCTATCAGCAGACGAAAGGACCACTTCTACGCGGAATAATTTTTACCGCCGTCGCGGCGACAGGGGATTTTCTTGCCAACAAACGCAACCATAAATTGGTTTATGAGATTTATTCCCGCCTGAGTACGGCGACCGCCAATTTGGCGGTCGCGGTTGCTTTCAGCTTCGACAGCGAAAATCTTACCGAGTCCGAGAAGAAGGACATGCAAAGGGAGGCCAAAGGCGTATTGCATTTCCTGCCCAGGCGGCACCTCGAATGCTACCTCATCGACCCCGCCGCGATCGCCGCCTTTATCGGCGGCAAAGACCCTCAATCGGTGCAAACCGTCACGCCTGATGCGGTAGAGGCGGCATTACGAGAGGCTGCGGCGAAGGAGCCCCTGCACATCCCGGAATGGAACGACGATATCACCGACGAGCAATGGCTTGCCTGCGTCAATGCCGCCAAGCTCATCGGCACGGTCTGCGGAACGCTTTCCGAACAGCGCGTACGCTTTGCAAAGAAGGCCGATTCGTTGTTTCTCTTGAAACACATACTCGAAAACAACCGCTCCCGCCTTCAGCCGCTAGCGGATTACGTCGCGAACCTCGTTACAGCGGTGACGCCGAGCCAGCCAACCTGAACCGCCCCTGGTTTTCCGGGGGCGATTTGCTTCCGGGGCGGCGTGGAGCGTCCGTCTGTTACCTTATGGGTCAAGGCGTTGCAGAACATGCCGCAGCCCAGGCCAGAAGCCGGAACCCGACCCGGAGCCGCCCAGCCTCGGCATGAGTATGCGATGACCCTCAGGGCGGGGCGCGACCTTCGTAGGTAGAGACTGCGATGCTGACCGGATCGCTGGTAAACTGCGATCCCTAGTCGGAGTTGAAAAATGGCCAATCCAGCGATTCGCAGCTATCCTTAAAAAAACGCCGCCGATGCCAGGCCCGGGGCGGGTAAGGGCTGATTGGCGCTATTGTGAAAGGAAATGGGCATGATGAATGAAAGCCGGACAACCTGCCCTCTATGCCAGCGCAAAGCGCGGCCAGAGGCTGTGTCCCCCCGAGTGGTGTAGGAGCTGTGGGTAAGTGGCCCGCCGGAGCGACCGCCGAGAGTCTGGCGCAGGCGGGCCCGGCGCGGCCTGCGTGGGGTCAAGCTGGTGGTCTCTGACGCGCACGAGGGGCTGAAAGCCGCCATCACCAAAGTGTTGTGCGCAACCTGGCAGCGCTGCCGGGTGCACTTCATGCGCAACGCG
>JAJZCS010000225.1 GCA_021829055.1 Pseudomonadota bacterium | reverse complement strand
GAGGAGCTGTTTACGGTGGGGTTGATTCTTCCTGATCGGGATCCGCTCTCGCCGCTCGTTACCGCCCTGGCCCAGGTAGCACGTCAGAAAAACCACGAGGTATAAGGATAGCCGCATAATGGAACTGACATTCATAGAATTTTCCTATCTAGTGACGGATATTGCCTCTTGTTTGGTCGATCAATAGGATGCAAAAAACGCGAATCGTCCGGTATCCGCTCGACGAATATCGCATGATCGAAAATGAATAATTTTGGAACGGAGACCATGTCTAGCCAAACCGAAGGTTCGGTCAGCCAAGTTGTGACCAAAATCGCGGAAGATCATTGTCACCTCGAAGGTCCGCTTTTGCCCATTCTGCATGCGATTCAAGAGCAATTCGGCTTTGTGCCGCAGGATGCCGAACCGGTTCTCGCCCAAGTGCTGAACCTTACCCGCGCAGAGATACATGGCGTCGTAAGCTTTTACCACGATTTCCGTCGTGCGCCGGCCGGTCGGCATGTCTTGAAAATTTGCCGTGCTGAAGCCTGCCAATCGATGGGCGCGGAGGCAAATGCGAGGCGCCTTCTTGATAAGCTTGGCCTCAAATGGGGCGAGACCACTCCTGACGGCCGCATCACTGTTGAAGCAATTTATTGCCTTGGGTTGTGCGCGACTGCCCCGAGCGCCTTACTTGACGGTGAACCGGTCGGTCGTCTTGATGCTGGCACCCTAGAATCCCTTGCTATGGACGCTGCCTGATGAAAATCTATATTCCGCAGGATATGGCTGCCGTTGCCGTTGGTGCCAATCGCGTTGCTGCTGCTATCGCTGCTGAAGCGCAATCGCGCAACATCCCAGTTACGATTGTTCGGAATGGCTCGCGTGGCCTATTTTGGCTCGAACCTTTGGTTGAGGTGGCGACGGCTTCCGGCCGCATCGGATACAGCTTCGTTACGCCAGCGGATGTTCCTTCGTTGTTTGAATCGAGATTCTTTGACGGAGCGCCGCATCCCAAATGTGTGGGCCATGTTGATCAGATTCCCTATTTGGCAAAACAAACTCGCTTCACATTTGCTCGCGCAGGTCTGATTGATCCGCTTTCGCTTGATGACTATCGCCATCACGGGGGTGGAAAGGGGCTTGAAGCGGCATTGTCACTTGGCCCGTCGGGCATTGTTGCTGCGGTCAAGGAAAGTGGCCTGCGCGGGCGTGGTGGAGCCGGTTTCCCGACGGGGATCAAATGGGAAACCGTTGCCCGGGCAGCAGCATCGCAGAAGTATATCGTGTGCAATGCGGACGAGGGTGACTCGGGGACATTCGCTGACCGGCTGATCATGGAAGCGGATCCGTTTGTGCTGATCGAAGGGATGGCGATTGCCGGTATCGCCGTGGGCGCCACAAAGGGCTATATTTACGCTCGGTCAGAATACCCGCTCGCCATTCAGGTGATGGAGCGCGCGATCGTCATCGCTCGCTACGCTGGCCTCCTCGGAACCGAAATTGGGGGGAGCAAGTACGAGTTTGACCTCGATGTTCGAACGGGTGCAGGCGCGTATGTCTGTGGCGAAGAAACGTCGCTACTCGAGAGTCTCGAAGGAAAGCGCGGCCAGGTTCGGGCGAAACCGCCGCTGCCGGCAATTCACGGATTGTTTGGAAAGCCAACCGTTATCAACAACACGATCAGTTTTGCCAGCGTTCCCTTTATTCTTGCTGAGGGGGGCAAGGCGTATGCTGATGTCGGTTATGGTCGTTCGCGCGGCACAATGCCCGTGCAGCTGGCCGGCAACATAAAATATGGTGGATTGTTCGAGTGCGCGTTTGGTGTGACCCTTGGCGAACTGGTTAACGACATTGGCGGGGGTACGGCGTCCGGCCGAGCAGTTCGGGCGGTTCAGGCCGGTGGGCCGCTAGGAGCCTATTTTCCAACATCGCTGTTTGATACTCCGTATGACTACGAAGAGTTTGCAAAGCGCGATGGGTTAATTGGCCACGGTGGTCTTGTCGTATTTGATGATACTGCCAATATGGCGGCTATGGCGCGTTTTGCGATGGAGTTCTGCGCCCTCGAGTCTTGTGGGAAATGCACTCCATGCCGGATCGGTGCCGTGCGCGGCGCCGAGACCTTTGACAAGATTGCGGCAGGTGTTGAGCCTGAAAAGAATATGGCATTGGTTCGTGATCTTTGCGAGACGATGAAATTTGGTTCGCTCTGTGCATTGGGTGGTTTTACCCCTTACCCGGTTCTCAGCGCTCTAAACCACTTTCCCGAAGATTTCGTGCCGGCCCCTGTGCGCCGAGCTGCTGAATAGATAGAGTACGAAGGAGAACCACCATGGGTCTCATCCATGAAATTGACTATGGCACCAAACCCAGCAATGCTGAGAGGCTTGTTTCCCTGACAATCGATGGCGTGACGGTCAGTGTTCCTGAGGGCACGTCCGTGATGCGGGCAGCGATGGAGATTGGTACGCAGATTCCGAAACTCTGCGCAACCGACATGCTCGACAGCTTTGGATCTTGCCGCCTCTGTCTTGTGGAAATCGAAGGCCGCGCGGGTACGCCGGCGTCATGCACGACACCCGTCGCTGAAGGCATGGTGGTCCATACGCAGAATGAGCGCCTCGGTAAAATGCGCCGGGGTGTGATGGAGCTCTATATCTCTGATCATCCTCTCGACTGTCTGACCTGTTCGGCCAATGGTAACTGCGAGCTGCAGGATATGGCGGGTGCCGTTGGCCTGCGTGATGTTCGCTATGGCTATGCTGGTGAAAATCACCTAGGTGCGGACAAAGATGTTTCGAATCCGTATTTCCTGTTTGACCCATCGAAGTGCATTGTGTGTTCGCGCTGTGTGCGCGCTTGCGAGGAAGTCCAGGGTACATTCGCGCTCACCATTGCAGGCAGAGGCTTCGATTCAAAAGTTTCCGCGGGCATGGAAGAGAAATTTTTCGATTCCGAATGTGTCTCCTGTGGCGCATGCGTTCAGGCATGCCCGACCGCCACGCTGATAGAGAAGTCCGTTTACGATATTGGCCAACCGGAGCATTCAGTTGTTACGACGTGTGCGTACTGCGGTGTTGGTTGTTCGTTCAAGGCGGAAATGCGCGGCGAGGAAGTTGTCCGCATGATGCCGTACAAGGACGGTAAGGCCAATCATGGCCATTCATGCGTTAAAGGTCGGTTTGCGTGGGGGTACGCAACCCACCAGGATCGGATACTGAAGCCAATGATTCGTGCGAAGATCACAGATCCGTGGCATGAGGTTTCTTGGGAGGAGGCTATCGCCCATACAGCCTCCGAATTCAAGCGGATTCAGGGAAAGTATGGCAAGGGATCCGTGGGTGGCATCACCTCGTCGCGTTGTACCAACGAGGAAACGTATTTAGTCCAGAAGCTGGTTCGTGCCGGCTTTGGCAACAACAACGTCGATACCTGCGCCCGTGTTTGTCACTCGCCTACGGGCTATGGGTTGAAAGAGACTTTCGGTACGTCGGCTGGTACGCAGGACTTTGATAGCGTTGAGAACACGGACGTTATTCTTCTGGTTGGTGCCAATCCGACAGACGGCCATCCAGTTTTCGCGTCGCGGATGAAAAAACGTCTGCGCGAAGGGGCAAGGCTCATCGTTATTGATCCGCGGCGGATTGACTTGGTGCGTAGCCCTCACGTTGAGGCCGACGTTCACCTTGCGATACGCCCCGGTACGAACGTCGCTGTGCTGAGCGCACTGGCCCACGTGATCGTTACGGAGAATCTTGTCAACACAGACTTCGTGCGCGATCGCTGTGATTCAGAGTCTTTTGCCCGCTGGGTAGAGTTTGCTGCTGACCTGCGGAACAGCCCTGAAGCTCTTGCAGATACGATCGGAGTTGCTGCCGAACAAATTCGGGCGGCGGCCCGCTTATACGCGAGCGGCGGTAATTCTGCTATCTACTACGGCCTCGGGGTTACCGAGCACAGTCAGGGTACGACGTGTGCGTACTGCGGTGTTGGTTG
>JAJZCS010000224.1 GCA_021829055.1 Pseudomonadota bacterium | reverse complement strand
GTCATCACCCTGGACGCGATGGGGGGGGGGGCAGCGAGCAATCGCCTCCAGGATCCTTGAGGAGGGGCGCTGGGTTATCTCGTGACGCTTCAAAGCAAACCAGGGGAAGAGAAATACAGTATCCAGGAGCTTTGTGCCACAACCCGCTTCAGCCGCTCGCCTGTTCACCAGCCGGCGCATGACGAATCCGATGGCGCGGTCATGGCCGTCTTGCCCGGCGCCGCGTGTTCGTCGGCCCGGACGCGATGGCGCTGGAACCACCCCGTGACTGGCCAGGTCTCAAAACCGTTCCGGCCGTGGAAACCAGCCGCCACGTCAACGGTCGGGCAAGACCGAAACCGACATCCGCCACTTCCTGTCCAGCAGCGTTGATCAGCCAGAAATCCTGCGAAATCGATCCGCCGGCATTGGCAGATCGAGAATAGCCTGCACCGGGTGCTCGACCTCACCTTCAACGAAGATCACTGCCGGATCCGGGATCGCAAAGCTGTCCAGAACTTCGCCCTGCTCCGAAAAATCGCCATCAATCTCCCTCGTCGCCACCAGGCATCAAAAGACAGCCTGAAGGGACGGCAGAAAATGGCCGCGTGGGATAACCAATACATGGAGCAGGTCCTTACCGGCATCTTTCATGCGTAACCCCTGCCTCTACCTCCCAACGCGAAGCGAATCCTGTCGAACGAAGCGGGTGACAAAAAGTGTAGAGTTTGCCGAGCTTGCGGGATCCACAGGACTGGCTCGGCAAAATCTCCACCAAGATTTCAGGCTACCGTCCGCGTCTGGAGCGCTAAGCGCTGCTCGGCGCGCTGTTCAGCTACTTGCGCTTTCATCGATTTCTGCAGCTTGTCAAAAGCTCGGACCTCGATCTGCCGAACCCGCTCTCGCGAGATGTTATAGTTTTGCGACAAGTCCTCGAGCGTCGTCGGGTTGTCCCTTAAGCGCCGTTCAACCAGAATATGGCGCTCTCGATCATTCAGAGTCTTCAAGGCATTACTAAGTAGAGCCCGTCGACCAGAAAGTTCCTCACGATCCCCGATTGCCTCTTCCTGGCTTTCGCTCTCATCGACCAACCAATCCTGCCATTCGCCGTCTCCATCAAGCCGGAGCGGCGAGTTCAGGCTATGATCGGGAGCCGCAAGGCGCCGGTTCATGTTGACGACATCCTGTTCAGGCACATCAAGCACGCGGGCGACACGGGCAACCTGTTCGGGATTGAGATCACCATCGTCGATCGCCTGCATCTGCCCCTTCAGTCGGCGCAGATTAAAAAACAGCTTTTTCTGTGCCGCCGTGGTGCCCATCTTCACGAGGGACCATGAATGCAGAATGTATTCTTGAATAGCGGCACGAATCCACCACATTGCGTAAGTGGCTAGGCGAAAGCCGCGTTCAGGATCGAAGCGTTTAATCGCCTGCATCATGCCCACGTTGCCTTCGGAAATAAGTTCACTAACCGGAAGCCCGTAACCACGGTAGCCCATAGCGATCTTCGCAACGAGCCGAAGATGCGATGTAACCAGTTTGTGAGCTGCGCTTTGATCTTTTTTATCCCGCCACGCGCGGGCGAGGCGATCTTCTTCCTCCGCAGTCAGCATGGGAAACTTGCGGATTTCCTGAAGATACCTCGTAAGATTACCCTCTGTAGGGACCATCGAACTGACGCCAGAGGCCATAACAAGCTCCTTCCGTCTTTTTGCTGGTGAAGCCCGCCAACAAGTTGCCCGGCATTTCACCCCAATATTTATCTAGACAACCAATGCATGGGGATCATACACCGGCCAGCATTCCTGACGTATCAATTCCCTGCGAGAACCCCTGAAAAGGCGGTAACCGCCAGGCAAGAACGCTGCAGAACCAAAGGCGGTTCCGATTTCTGGTAACCTTAGCGGCACTGCGGTCTCGATGTCAAGAAAAGAGACTAATCAAGTCCTGATTAAATCGCATGGGTGTCCAGTACTGAAATCAGACCGGCTAAATCGGCAGGCGGTTCAGTTTCAAATACAAGTTTTCCGCCGCTACGAGGGTGGCGAAATCCAAGCCGATAGGCATGCAATGCCTGCCGTGGAAAATCGAGCAACGTATGCCGCACGGAAACCTGAACCGTAGTGGCAGCAGCCGGTATTCTACGTAAATAGACTGGATCCCCCACCAATGGATGGCCACAGGCACCGAGATGCACCCGAATCTGATGAGTCCGTCCAGTAGCAAGATGGCAGACAAGCAGTGCGCAGGCGGCACCAAACTGCCGTTCGACTCGGTAGCGTGTCAACGCCGATTTGCCGCCCCGCGAGACAAGCGCCATTCTCTTTCGATCACGAGGGTCGCGCCCGATCGCCCCCTCTATTTCCCCTTCGGCTTTTGCGGGGACACCCCAACACAGAGCATGATACGCGCGATCGATCTCTCGTGCGGCAAATGCAGCTGATAGCAACGTATGTGCCATCTCTGTTTTAGCAACCACCATGAGGCCGGAAGTATCCTTATCGAGCCGGTGCACGATACCCGGTCTGCGCTCCGCACCGATACCGACAAGGCTATCGCCGCAATGTGCAATCAGTGCATTGACCAACGTGCCGTCCCGGTTGCCAGGCGCAGGGTGGACAACAAGACCAGCTGGCTTGTCGAGTACCAGAATGTCGGCATCTTCGTGAAGAATAACGAGCGGGATTGCTTGACCGACCGGCCGCGGCGGTTCCGCTCCCGGCACAGTTACGATATATGAAGCGCCAGCGCGCACCGGCGTTGCAGGAGCAGTAAGCGTAACTGGGTTGTCCGACGCATCGAGACGGACAACGCCGGCTTCGATTAATGTCTTGGCACGTGATCGCGATATCACGCCGAGTCGTTCGGCTATGAAACGGTCAAGCCGCATGCCGGCATCGGCATCACTGGCGGTAAGATAGGACATGGTACCCACAGGGGGTGTTGGTGGCAAGCGAAACACAGGATTTGCGTTTTCTAAAGGCGCTGGTAATCGGGCTCGGCGTTTTGGTTGCAATAGGAACGCTGTTGGTAGCTGGTATTATTGTCACACGTATATATGAAGCGTCTTCGAGACAATCACCAGAAGGAGTTTTAACTACCGGCTCGTACAATGTTCCTTTGCAGGTGCCGGTTGGGAGTAAAATCCTGGGTATTGCCGCAACACACGACCGCCTTGGCGTGTGGGTGAAAAAAGGCGATGGTGCTACAATTATAATTATCAACCCGAAATCTGGCAAGGTTGCGGGCCGAATCTTACTGGAGCCAAAAGGCCCAGCACCTACGCCATGATCTTTCAACCGAATCCCTCGGCCAGATCTTTCTCTCCTACAACTACCGTTTGGCGCTTGATGCCACTGCCGATACCGAATAAGAGCGACCACGACGTCCCGTTCGTCTAGAGGCCTAGGACATCGCCCTTTCACGGCGGCAACACGGGTTCGAATCCCGTACGGGACACCAATTTTTTCAGTGAGTTGCGCGGCTGAACTTGGGCGCGCATCAGCCTATACGGCATACATACGGCATAAACGTCACGGGATCCAATCGGCCTGAACGGGATTTTACAGTGGAGTGGATGCAAGAGTGCATCTGTTGATTTCCGTTTGGAACTGACCCGCTGTGTTCATCCGATAGCGACCCATCCGACGGGTTAACATTCCCTGCACGGGTCAAGGCTATGCGGGCCAACAGGTGGGGCAAGCCCCAATAAAAAATCAGGATCTTCCGGATCAAATTTCGCCGAAAATCAACAGACCGCCGTTCCGCCAAGTTAGCGAGTTCTTTTCTGTTGGGTAAAGCCCTTCTATTTCACAGCACAAGGCTGTGCGGCGAAACCGCATGAGAGCCAGCGAGAACAGTGCTGCCCCTGCCGGAGTGAAACCACGTTACGCCAAGTCGATTTGACCGTTGACCACGTGGGTAAGCCGCAGGGAACCGATCTCCAGGGTCATTGTTGCGCCTAGTTTCTCCGTTCCTTGGAGGCGGCCTCCACGT
>JAJZCS010000223.1 GCA_021829055.1 Pseudomonadota bacterium | reverse complement strand
GGAGCTGTCCTGCGCGGACACTACGCGTATTACGGCGTGCCGACCAACATCGCGGCGCTCGCTGTCTTCCGCCGGGAGATCACGCAGCGCTGGCGGCGGGCGCTCCTACGCCGCGCCAGCGCCGGCGGCTCGACTGGGCGCGCATGAATCGCCTCGTTGATCGATGGCTTCCCACGGCCCGCATTATCCACCCCTGGCCGCAAGCGCGCGTTGCTGTTCGAACCCGAGATAAGAGCCCAGTGCGGTAGCTCCGCACGCTGGGATCTGTGCGGGGGGCGGTTCGCGTCCGTATCGACGCGAATCGTCCCTACCGCGACCGCATTACCGCAAGGCCGAGCAGATCATGGACCCGCAGGCGGCACGTGCGCCCGCGCCGAAGCCGATCGACAAGCGTGTCTGGGCCTCGGTGGAGCAGCCGATGAGCGAGGTGCTCAACGAGGCTTTTGCCGAAGCCAGGCGCCGGGACAGCTCGGGTGAGAGAACCTGGCTCGTGTTGGTGGATGGTCTGCGGGAGCAACTGCGGCAGGTGTATGCAGCCATCAAGCGCCACGGACGCAAAGCGATCGTGATGCAAGACTTCATACATGTGTTGCAGTACCTTTGGAACGCGGCCTGGTGCTTGCACGAGGAAGGCGACCCGAAAGCGGAACAATGGGTCAGGGAACACGCGACCGACATCCTGCGAGGCAAATCGAGCGCAGTGGCTGCGGGCATGCGTCGCAGTGCCACCCGTCGCGGATTATCGCAAACCGAGCGTGCGCCGCTGGATACGTGCGCTGAGTATCTGTTGAAGAATCGCCAGCGGTTGAACTACGCGCAGGCGCTGCGCAATGGTTGGCCGATCGCCACGGGTGTCATAGAGGGTGCCTGCCGCCATCTGGTCAAACAGCGGATGGAAGTCACCGGTGCCCGCTGGAGTCTGCAAGGGGCTGAAGCGATTCTGCGCCTGCGGGCGCTGCGCATGAATGGACATCTGTACGACTACTTCACCTTCCACCGACGACAGGAGCGCCTCCGTAACTACCCGGACGAGCGACTTGCAGCGTGAATCATGCCGCGCAAAAGAGCCGCACCCAAATCTTTCAGACCGCTAAAGTGACACCGGCCAGGAGCTTCTTGAGCGCCGGCTTGCCATCGAGGGTGAGGTTCTCCCGGCGCGACAGCAGTGTGTATTTCTGCCCCTTGATGTAGCTGCGATCCCTTCCGACCAGCCGGCGGTACTCGCTCTTGCGAATCTCATCGAGCGCGTCGCCCAGGTGACGCATGACGTGGACTTGTCGAACAGGATGGCCGCCTGTGGGGCGTTACGGTTAGCAGAATTGCGGAACGCCTTCCACATGTCCATGACGGCCAGGCGAATGCGTTTTGCCTTCTTTTGCGCGATAACTCGGTAGAACGCGTCCATGCTCGCCTCGCTGCGATCGGTGCCCCCGAACCAGTTCGCCCGCCGGCGCAGCAGATCGCTGACCACGATCCGGCAGGTATGGCCCTTGCGGATGGCGATCTCGTCTATGCCGACGATCTTTGGGCCCGGCGTGCCGATGCGCCGCAGCTGCTCGCGCATGTAGCACTTGTCCAGTTCCTTGACCGTATGCCAGTCAAGCAGCAACTCCCCGGCGACCTCTTTGATCGAACTCGCCCGGCATCGTTTGCCGACATAGAACGCGAAGCGCTTGGTGTAGAAGGGATTGTCTGCCAGGAAGTCCAATCGCTCGCGCTTCACGGCGCCGCACACCCAACAGACCACACGACGAACCTCGAGCTCCAGGTAGATCCGCATCTGGCCATTGGGCAGGTCGCGTACGCGCCTTGTGCGGCGGTCGTACCACCCCCGATGAGTCGTCCCGCACTCTCCGCAAACCGTTTTTTTTCCCGCCGAACCAGGCGAACGACTCGAGCATGCGGGTCACCGAACAACCCGACGACGGTTTGCCGTGGTCGGAATCCGGGAAACGTGTACGCGTCGGTGAGCCGGCGCCGCGGACGGGTCTTGCGCATGGGCATATCGTGCCAAAAATCCAGATCCCTTGCATGCGTGCGAAACACTGGGGAAATGAGTTCGAAAGCATCACGGGACTATCATCTTTACCCACACTTTTCCGCGAAGAGCCTAAAATCGTAACGGAGCTGCGCAGCCCCTGCTCGGTCTCGCGCAGGCCGTGGGGCCGTCCCAATTGACAGAACAGCATCGGGACGAACTGCTGCCAACAGCTCACTCCTCGGGCATGCCGCTCGGCTTTGAGGTGGCGCATCACGCCCTCGAAGTCCGTCCGCGGAATAGACTTGCGAATCTGACTGAACAAGCTGTAAAATCGGTTCACGTTGAGCCTTTTCGTTGTCGGCCGAAGCAATTTGGTAGCCACTCCACCTTACACGGGAGGGCTCGACGTCTCCTCTGCTAATTTGGACGACAGTGATCGGACCGCTTCATTGAGTTAGGAGCATGAAATGAATAACAACACCACTCACGAACTCGAAAGCACTGGTGATGTGTCGGCGACACGTGATAGTTGTTGTCGCTATCATTTATTTGAGACGTCTTACAGAAGACAATTGAAGCGATGCGCGCCTCTTGTGCTAAATATATTAGCAGTACTCGTCCTGAGCGGCGTGTTTCCGCAGCAAAGAGCTATGGCATGCGCCATAGGCCAGACTTGCGGTGGTGGACCGCCCCCCCCGCCATCCTGTCCGACACTTCCGGCTGCCGGCGCATATGTGGTGCTGAGTAGCGATCACACGGTTTCTACGCCGGCGACCGCAGTGTTTGATGGAAAGCTTTACTTGGCATGGACTGGAAATAATGAGTCTCACAGCATTATTGTTTCGAGTTCCTGCAACGGCTTAGATTTTGGCACCAACGTAGTAACTAATTTTACGACAAACATTGCTGGACCAGGTCTTGCGGAATTTGGTGGAAATTTGTGGTTGGCGTGGGCGAACGCCGGAAATCATCAAATTGAAATCGCAAGTTCAACCGACGGACTTAGTTTTGGTGCCCCGTATTCACCGATAGAGGGGCTAATTCAATCTTCGACAGGCCTTACGCTGGAGACAGAACAAAGTTATGCTGGCGTGCATCTTGCCGCTGCTAATGGATTGCTTTACGCAGCTTGGGCCGGAGTAGACGGCGCGCATACGCTGCAGACTTCATTTACGTCGGCGCCCAATCAGAGTTGGTCAGATGCGGTAATTGGCACGGTCAGTCTGTTGGAGAGTTCCCCGAAAGCGACATCATCCGGAGTCACTGCTACTGCGCACTCATGTACTGTTTATACGGTGGGGTGCGTTATTGCCAATGTTGTCAATAATATAGGAAATCTAAATTTTAGCTCGGGCAGCAGTTCCGTGTTAGTGGACGGTCCAGCCATGACGGTTGGTCCATCATCAAACCTCATCATGGGCGCGGTGGTTTTCGCGCCGGATGTTCCGGGGCAATACATTTCAAATACGGGCTATATCAATGTGGTCAATGGAATAGTGTTTGGAGGAGGAAATCTCGAATCAGTAACGACCTTACAGTATCAGTGCCGTACGACCGGTAACGCTCTAGCAAATGGCGACTGCGATCACGTAACGACAAATTCCGGTATTGGTCTGGCGACCTTAGATGGCGTGCTGTACTTGGCGTGGGTTCCGGCTGGACAGAAGGATATCTACATTAACAAATACGATATTAGCGGCACCGGAGACTCTGCCGGCGACTATACGCCTGTTGGAGTTCCGGAAAATACCGGCCATCCCTGTGATGGTCAGCCCGATCTCGTGACATTCGATGGAAATGTATACATGTATTGGATGGGTACTAATGCGGGGACGAATGTGCTGGCGGAGTTGATCACTTAGTACTTACATTCCATGGCGCCAGGATTAAGCCTGGGAAAGGGGAGATCCGATGTGGTGGATAGAAACCTTTCGATGAAGTCCAGAGGGTTCGACTCCCTTCCTTCCGGCTATGGCTAGCCACCAACCGGACGCCAGTCTT
>JAJZCS010000222.1 GCA_021829055.1 Pseudomonadota bacterium | reverse complement strand
CCAGTTCGGTAAAAGCACGTTTGTAGCCTGCTTGTCGTAACCGGTCGATTTTCGCCTGCGTGAATGATTGATATTGCCCAACCAGTCGTTTGGGCATCGGCACAAAGTCAATTTTTTCGGCAACACCAGCTGCGCTGCAGACTGAACGAGCTAGATCCAGGTATGATCTCGCGTTTCCCGTGCCAACATTAAAAAGGCCGTTGACTGTGGAACAGCCAAGGAGGAACAGTATCACATCGATGACGTCATCGATCCAAATGAAGTCTCGTTGTTGTGATCCGTCGGCGATTCTTGGGTGGTCGGATTTGAATAATGTTGGGGGCCGTCCGGCCATGATCTCATCGAACTTAACCTTTACGACCGAAACCATGTTTCCTTTATGGTACTCGTTCGGTCCGTAGACGTTAAAGAACTTCAGCCCGGCCCAATTCGGCGGTTCTCTTCCTGATTGGGCTTCGGTGAGGGCCCACAGGTCGAAGGCATGTTTCGACCAGCCGTAGAGATTGAGGGGCTGGAGTTCGCGCAAGTGAGAGAAGGGGACTGTATCGTCAAATCCACGTGTCCCATCACCGTAAGTCGCAGCCGATGAGGCGTAAATGAATCGAACGTTGTGATCAACACACCACGACCACAGACGCTGGCTTAAAGTAACATTGTTGTGCCAGACAAGATCGCCATTTCGAGCGGTAGTTTCACTGATAGCACCCAGATGGACAATTGCTTTTAGCGGCGGCGATTCAGCGAGGAAAGCGGACAAATCGTCAGGGCTGATGAGGCGCGTGGGGGGGGGGGCGGCGAAGGTTCCGCCATTTTTCGCCATCGCGCAGACGATCGACGATTATCGTCTCTACTCCCCGCGTAGTGAGACATGCATGCAAATTTGAGCCGATGAAACCGGCGCCACCCGTGACCAAGATCATGTGGGCGCTTATAATGTCGTTGATCTTATCCGTCATCTCTGTCCGGGAAGGAACCAAGCTATGGCTGAGCGTTCACGTTTTTTTGATGATATTGCCGGCGTCGCTGGTGGTGCGCTGTCGGCGATGGGAGGATTGCGGGACGAAATCACGTCGCTTGTCCGAGCGCGGACTGACGAGGCAATTCGCCGACTTAACCTTGTCCGCCGGGAGGAATTTGACGCCATGGCAGATATGTTGGCCCGTGCTAGAGATGAGCAGGAAGGTTTGGTCGTCCGTCTCGCTTCTCTTGAAGAGCGAATTGCCTTCATCGAAGCGGGACGCGTCGGCAATCCTAGTGCCGTTCACGGCGATCAGACGCGCGACTGAAGGACATGAAGCCCGGCGTCACGCGCTGACAGCGTATGCCTCAAAGTTTTCGGCGCATGTGAGGTGCTCACGCGGGAAGTCGTGTTGTCGGCGTGGCATTGTCGAATTAGTCCATTCGGCCACCAGATCTGGTAGTGTGTTGGTTTTGACATCCGAGCCGCGGGTGACATCCCTCCGAAGTAGGGACAGGCCTATCGCGGGCCGGCGGTGGAGCCCCTCCTACCGGATCGGGTGCCGAACTCCCTTCACTCGCTGAACCGGCCTTTAGGCGAGGGAGTGTTCACAGTCATGCTTTTGTGCGGCACTGGGCACACCATACGTGGATGGCCTGAACGCTTCCGGATCCTCCCCCGACGCATGGTTGTCGCTAAAGTCGGCATTACCGCTTGGGCTTGACCATACTTGACGAGGCGCGGCTATCGCGATAGCCACCTGCATCCTGCGCAGTACCACGGTATTGTGGCGCCTTCCCTTTTTTGATGGTTGAGTTCAATGGCCAATATAGCATCCGCCCAGAAGCGCATTCGCCAAACGGTTCGTAGAACCGCGCGGAACAAGGCACGGCGTTCGAAGGTCCGCACTTTCGTTCGAAAGGTTGAGGAAGCGATTACTACTGGCAACCAGGAGGAAGCCCGATCGGCGCTTCGCGCCGCTCAACCCGAGTTGCAGCGGGCCGCTACCAAGGGCGTTCTGAAAGCGAATGCCGTAGCGCGCAAGATTTCGCGGCTGTCCGCTCAGGTTAAAAAGCTTGGCATTTAATGATCTGATCGTGGTCGGGCACGAAAACACGAGGGCGTATTTATAGTTGTGCTGCGTACGACCTAAATAGGTTACGCTGGATCGGTGAGGCTCAAGGGGCGCGGCATCGACAGGGGGGTTTGGTTGCACTCGCGCGAATGCGCTGGCCGATGGCCTTGGCTTGCACATTGTTACGTTTATGTTGCAGTGCCGCGGTAACATAATTTGATATTTTTGACATTTGCAATCGTGTTTAACTGGTCCGCGCAAGCCGCTGAACCGCTGCAAGATTTTTAAAATTTCTTTCTGTTTTTCAGTATTTTTTAAAAACTAAGAAGCCTTGCATCGCGCCCCCAAGTGGGCTTACGATAGCGATCAAGGGAGCTCAGCGTAGAGCGAGGCATTGAAAATGGCGGCGCCGCAACTTCAGGACGACCTTGCGAACGTCAGGTGTGCCGCACGCCGGTTCTTCGCGTTTTCTGGTCATATCTAACCGAGGGCGGACGATGCAGTTGAATAGTAGGACGGCTCAAGGTCGGGATAGTGAGACTTTTCCTTCCGGGGAGGCGGCGGGTGACACAGATCTTGCTAGGCAGTGGGCGCGGGTCCGCGCTCGAATGCAAAGCGAAATAGGTGAAGTAGAATATCGCCGCTGGCTAAGACAGGCCATCTTGCAGGGGGTCGACGGCGATGAAGTCACAATCGTGTTGCCTACGAAGTTTCTTCGTGACTGGGTAAACAAAGAATACGGCGCGATGCTCACGGGGCTCTGGCAGGCCGAAAATTCCGGGATTCGGCGTGTCGATATTCGGGCACGGCCTATGTCGCGGGGTGAAGCTGATGGCAGTCTAGCTGAAAAAGCGCCAGTCCTCGCTATTGATCAGGGGGGAGGGCCCCGTCGGGAACCCGATGATCGCGCTGATTCTGCGCCTCCGCTCGATGTGCGCTTCACGTTTGAAACGTTTGTCGTTGGCAAGCCGAACGAGTTTGCATATGCATGCGCGCGGCGTGTTGCTGACGGCCAGGCGCCTTCTAGCTTCAACCCTTTGTTTCTGTACGGTGGTGTCGGACTTGGGAAGACGCATCTGATGCATGCAATTGCGTGGGAGTTGTCTCGGCATTCGGCGAACAGCGTGACCGTCGCGTACATGTCAGCCGAGAAGTTCATGCATCGGTTCATCAGTGCTTTACGAAAACAGTCGACAATTGAATTCAAAAATCAACTTCGCAGCGTCGATGTTCTTATGATCGATGACCTTCAGTTTCTTATCGGTAAGGATGGCACGCAGGAGGAGTTCTTTCATACGTTCAATGCCTTGGTTGATGCCGGCAAGCAGATAATTGTTTCAGCCGACAAGTCACCGTCGGATTTATCTGGCATCGAGGATCGGCTTCGTACGAGGCTGAGCTGCGGGATGGTCGCCGATGTTCATGCCACGACTTATGAATTGCGCCTTGCCATCCTCGAAGCAAAAGCTGCGCGAGCTGGTGCTGATGTTCCAGGTAAAGTTCAAGAGTTTCTGGCTCAGAAGATCACGTCCAATGTCCGCGAGTTGGAGGGGGCGCTTAACCGCTTAATTGCGCATGCTCACCTATTTAACCGCAAAATAACGGTGGAGACGGCGCACGAGGTTCTTCACGATTTGCTTCGTGCGTATGACCGCAAAATCACGATCGAGGACATACAGAAGCATGTTGCTGAGCATTTCAATATTCGTGTCTCCGAAATGTCTTCGGCGCGCCGCGCCCGTAATATTGCGCGGCCTCGGCAAATCGCCATGTATCTGGCCAAGCAACTGACAACGCGGTCGCTTCCTGAAATTGGGCGCAAGTTTGGAAACCGCGATCATACAACCGTGATGCATGCGGTTAAGCAAGTGTCAATGCTAGCCGAAAAGGATTCTGCCTTCTCCGAAGATGTGGAATTACTCCGGCGCAGCCTTATGATTTGAGTGGTGAGGCTGCTCTTCGCATTGATGTTTTTTGTGTGG
>JAJZCS010000221.1 GCA_021829055.1 Pseudomonadota bacterium | reverse complement strand
CCCTGCGGTGACAATTCGCATGCCATATAATGCGACGACGCGACGGCATCGGCAATCTGCAAACCCATCAGTGAGTCGTGGGTGTGCGCCTCAATTTTCGCCGGATCGATAAATGACCAGTCGATCTGAACGCCAAATTCGTTCGTCCGATCCCTGAGCCGTTGAAGGTAATCGCGAATCTCATCATAGGACATGCAGCTTCGGTTTGAAAATAATATCTTGGCGATCCCGAGTGGAACGCGCCTGTAATCCCGGCACAACCACGATACGCGCTCAAGCAGGTAGCGCGTCGCATAGCGGTACAACAGGTGCGGCTGTGTAGTGAACTTCTCTGGATCTCCGATACTTGGTTTATGAACCAGGATGCTAATAGTTCGTAGATCTGCCTTCCCGATTTCGTCCACATACGGCAGACGGTGTTCGTGTTTCATGGTTCTGAAATGCAGCGGTGTTCGAGGCGGTTTATTCAGGCGCTGGCGGACGTGGTCTACCAGTTTAACCGTCGGCAAGTCGGCCTCTTCACGCGTCACAATCGCCGAAAGCACAAACCAGCGCGAACTGCCCTTACCGGGTTGGTCAAACTTGAAACCCTCGTCACCGGATTCGTCTATGTAAACACGGAAGCCAATGCTCACGCCCATATCTCCCCAACGAGGCGTTCACCCCAACAGGCGGTCACTATCCACCTCGACTGGTCGCCTCGGGCACTGGCACTGTCTCGGCCATGAGTGGAAGCGTCGACAGGCTCGGAAAGCTTTGCCGATTTCCTGCATCTGAAATTTACGATCTGCACACCGCTGGTCTTCACAGGTCACGATCCCTTCGCTTCTGTTGCCTTTCGCCCGGGGTGCCATGGCACTTTCGACAATTGCGATTTCTTCCGCTGCGAGATTGCAGGCATTATAAAGCGGATGCGCGATCCCGTCTTGTTCTGTGGGTTTTGACGCGACTCGGTAAGTGGACGCAGTCCCCGGTTATGATGCAGGCTGTGGCAGGGTGAGGCGTGCCATGTCACAAACCTGGTTGCCGGGAGGATTTTGGACGGCCTCATGCATTGAGAAATAGGCGCCAGTTTGAGCCGGCATGCGATTCATTTAGCAGAGCACCTATAAGCCCACCGGGGCGAATAACCTCGACCTTGGGAACGTTGAGCCTTGTATTCGCAAGCGAGCCCGCTTGCAAGAATGGTTCCTCGACAGGCCCCGAAACGCTCGTTGCCGCAACAACAGACACCCCCGAGCAATCTGAAACGCGACACGATTTGCGCATCACGTTAATGATTTCCTGGATTAGGCCGAGGTGGGGAAAGGCCTCGCCGTAGCCCGGCTGGTCTTTGTCGAGCGGGAGGGCGCGAACCATCCCGTTGGTGTATCGTCGATTTATGGCCGCTTGGACCAGGTAATCAGTAGATGGCCAATCGCCACCCGGCAACAGCCGTTCATCGCGGATGAGGATGTTCCACACGTCGGGCCGGCATGCCCGTACCATGCACGCTACCAGTACGCTGTCGGGATCGATAATGCGGATGTATTCATCTGGTCTTGGGTTGATGGCCCTCCATTTTCGCCAAGCCTCCCCAAGCCCGCGTCGTAGTGCGCGCGGTGTAAATGAAAATCCGGATTCGCCTGTGTTGGCAAGGCCAAATTCCGGCGCTATACGCCCTAAGCTATGGGGCGACGAGGAGAGCGTCCTAATCAATTTACCCCAAATAAGTTGTCGTCCCTCGGCATAGAGGTGTCTGGCATTTTGCTGGCCATCAGCGTAGTGGGAAGTCAGACCAAAACAGTCCGCATCGGCATCCATGTTCACCAGCCGGTACATACGGCGACGAATATTTTCCAACATGGGGACCCACTGCTCAGGCGCAAGCGGCGGGATAATCAGATCTTCGCGACAAAGACGGGGCGTATCGAAACCGTCGAGCAATTCATTGGCTGCCGTCTCGGCAGCGCGACGCTGAATCCGAATATCCACCAAGATTTGCTGCTTTATGCGATTTTCGCAGGCGGATGTGTCGGCATGGGCGTCGGCGAGGCTGTCCCCCTCCACCGGTGGCTGCGGCTCCCCGCCCTCTGAGTTGGCAGCGTGGATGCCCGAATTCCCTGCCGCGCTGGCGTCTCCCTGACCCGCCTGCCACGCTGGCTTCAATATCGAAATTATTTGCGAGTACCGGTCGTTACGTGCCTTAGCCGGCTCCTCGGAGTCCAGTGCTTTTTGGTATAGGGCGTTCCAATCGCTGCTGGAAACGCAGATAACGTAGCCGAATCCGGGAAACTGGCGGATAAAGTCCATTGCCCCGGTGATGAGGCCGACGAACTGGCTTTTTAGTGATGCATCCTCCAGCCGATCGTTATCCTCAATGCAGATGATTATGCGTAGTTTGTTCAGGAGCAGCACAGTCGATAACGCACCGAGAACATCTTCGCTGGACACGCGCAACGCGAGGGTATCGGCAATCCATTGGAAGCGCCCATCACCCGTGATGGCGCGGATAAACGCTCCGGCAGCGCCGGTGAATGGGAAAATATCAACTTTGTCGCGCACTTTATGCAGGACTTTCTCAATCATGGATTCAATGGCCGCCTGGGCAGTTTTGTATTCCCAGAGCGATACGTATACAAAGCGTAATTCAACCTCATTTTTGGCTTCCGGTGATCCTTCCGCCAGTCGCAACAGGGATGATTTTCCAGCGCCACGCTGGCCGATGAGCGCCAATGTTCTGGCGGTGCCATACAAATGCGTTGGGCGGAGGCTCGCGATAATTCGCTGCGGCGAGGGTTCGGTAACAAAGAGGCTCTTTTCGCCAGCTTTTATGGGCTGGTCATTGCCCTGAAGCCAATAATCCATTTCGACGTCACTGGTGACAGGTTGTTCCGGCGATGCCTTATCGCTCACACCTGTAGAACTGTCCGTGTTATCCTGCGCTGACGCGTTTGATGGCGCCGCACTCGCGACTGTCCCTGGCGCCTCGCGCCCACCCAGACGAAGCGCTTTCAAAATTTCCGGCCCCTCCCGCATTATGGCTGCAGCCCGGGGGGATGCATCATCTGCTGGTAACGGCTCAAGGGTTATGCCTAGCTCGCCCGCCGCCAGCAGCCGCGTGCCGTACCGGGCCATCATTCTGGGAAGCACAGCATGCCACACCAACAACGCAATACCACACGAAACCACCGCGCCCCACAGCCATATCCATCCGTGCATGAAAATCGCCTCATGCTCTCTGGCGACAGGCGCGAGAACGGAATGGCTTGGTGCCCATGGTCGGGGCCCGGTCCGCCATAGCCAAAGCCAAAATGCCAGAACGGCGAAGACGCCCACCAGCGAAGCCGGTGGAACACGGAACATGCTGCCGCAGATCGCGCCCCATCCAAAGCCGCTCCGCAGCATAAAAAATATGCTGATAACCACAATTACAGCCGCGCCGAAAAACGGCACCGCCGCCCACACCCCGCGAGCCGTAGGAAGCTGCTGCAAAAACGCCTCCGCAATCACCACCGCCAGGGCAGCCGCCATTATCCCCACCCCAAGCGCAAGCATCCACGCCCATAGGCTCGCTTCGCGCCGCCAATCTCGCATGGAGGAATCTTCAGTTGGCGAATGGATATCACTCACTGGCCAAGCTCCTTTCGCTCTTTGGGTTTCGTCTGCGGTGCCGTCGTACCTTCCGTAATCGCTATTTCTTCGGCGCCAAGTTGCTGGGATTATAAAGTAGATGGTCGGTCCAGTCTCGGCATGTGGATGCGGACATAATATGACTGTGATTTCAACGCGGGGTTTAGCGGGACAAGCCATTTACCGAAAGGCCATACACTTGGAAAACTGGTAAAAAAATATCACTGCAGCGCGCCGGATTTTTTTTTCGAATATTACAGGCAGCCCCTTTTGTCCCACTTTCGCAACGCATTGGCATGAATCACCGCCTCAAGTGCTCCAGTATTTGCATCAAGCGGAACGCTGAATTGTTCTCATCGTTCATCCGCTCGCCAGCCGCGTTCCGCAGCCGATCTACACGCCGGGCATATCTCCCGTTGA
>JAJZCS010000013.1 GCA_021829055.1 Pseudomonadota bacterium | reverse complement strand
TACCGCCGAAACAATTGTTGAGTGGGCTGCTGCTCCAAGTTCTATACGGCATTCGCTCGGAACGGCAGTTGATGGAGCAACTGGATTACAACCTGCTCTATCGCTGGTTTGTGGGCTTGTCGCCGGATGATCCGGTGTGGAATCCGACGACGTTTACCAAGAACCGCGAGCGCCTCCAGAATGGCGACGTATTCCAGAGATTCATGAACCGCCTGCTGAAACACCCGAAGGTGGTGCCGCTGCTGTCGGATGAGCATTTTTCGGTGGACGGAACATTGATTGAAGCCTGGGCGTCGCGGAAGAGTTTTCGCCCCAAGGATGGCAGCGACGATGACGGCTCGGATTTTCATGGCCAGAAGCGCAAGAATGATACCCACGAAAGTACGACCGACCCGGACAGCCGGCTGTACCGCAAGGCCGCCGGACGTGAGGCGAAGCTTTCGTATATGGGGCACGCGCTGATGGACAACCGGCACGGTCTGGCGGTCGGCGGCAAAGTCACCCATGCCACCGGCACGGCGGAGCGCGATACCTCGGAAGAGATGTTGAAAGCCAAAGCCAAATCAGCCGGCGGGCGCATCACCGTGGGCGAGGACAAAGCTTATGATACCGCCGCTCACGTCGCCAATTTACGCGCCACCGGCGTCACACCGCATGTCACGCAGAACAATGCTGAAACCAAAACCGGCAAGCGCCGCCGCAGCGCGATTGACGGACGCACCACGCGCCATCCCGGTTATGCGATGTCGCAGACCCGCCGGGCGATGATCGAGTGCATATTCGGCTGGGGCAAGCAGCATGGCACGATGCGCAAAACCAAGCTGCGCGGGATTGCGCGCGTGACCGGAACTTTCATGCTCAACCTGATCGCCTATAATCTGGTGCGCATCCCAAAACTGGTGGCAGCCTAAGGGCTGAGTCTGTCCGCTCTTCAAAAATACCGTGAAAAAACAACGGTATTTCCAAAATACTGAACCGAAAATCATGATCCAACGGAAAATTCGGGAAAATGAATGTCAAATTCTAGAGTTTTTCAGCGAACTGATAATGAATATCTCATTGAAGTGATGGATGATAAGCGCCGGAACACGCTATAGGGGGACGGACGAAAAGGAGCCCCCCTTCTCCGCGGGTCATTCCATAGGTTGCGTTGCGGTCCGGTCAAATCCGTCTTTTCACTTACCTCTGCGCTATAGCTTGCCCGATTACGCATTGATACGCATACAACGATTTCTGCCTTCTAACCCGCAACGCGGTTGCGGCAAAAGATAGTGTGGACGTTTGCCACGGATTGTGCACGAACGACCAGTATTCGGCACCTTCTGAACCAATGAACGACGGGGCTTGACCCGTTCCATGCCCTCCTATCGCGCACCGCACGCGAAGTGCCGGACCATGTCAGTCGCACACAACCTGCCATCTCGCCGCGTGGCTAAGAAACGATATAGGCACGCAGCGAGTTGATTTCCAACTCAGCTTCTTCAAGCTGAGCCTTTACGAGATCACCGATACTTACGACCGCGACAAGTGCGCCCTCTTCAAAAACCGGGAGATGACGACAACGCTTTGTGGTCATCAGCAACATTGCTTCCAAGACTGTAGCGCTCGGCGTACATGATGCCACAAGACTCGTGGCCAAATCAGCGACAGTTCGTTTCGCAATATCCTCGCCGAGTTCACCCACGAAGCGCATGATATCGCGCTCTGAGAACATACCGACCATCACTCCCTGGTCGTTGACGACCGGTGCTGCACCGATCCGTTTGGTGGTAAGGAATTTCGCTGCTTGCGGAATCGGCTTATGGCCGTTGAGGACAATTGCGCCCCAACCCTTTTGGTCGAGAACCTGATGAATGGTTGTCATGACCTACTCTCCGCGCTTGTGCCGGGCCTTATTGAAACACTCGTTTGTGTCGGCTTGCGCCAAAGCGCTTCTGGCCCCTTCGAGAGTGACTGGCCCCGCAGGTACACGCCGAGCGTACGCCCGCAGCCAAAATGCGCGAACAGCCACCCCAACGATAAATGCACTATACACGGTCTAAACTTAAAGAGGTAGAACGCTAACATCGAGCCACTGTCTCCAGCCATGCAAAATATGCGGCATCCGGAGCTGGGCTTCGTAATTTCCAGAACCTCAGCGAGATCCATAAGCTGTTGGGTGTGAGGTGAAGAGATGAATTTCTAGCGACAAAAACCCACCGGGAAGGATCCGGTTAAGGATCTGGAAAGGAGACGAGAAAATCAAACACATACGCCATTGATCCGCAATTCTACCCGTGGCCGACAGCCACTCGAATGACCGCAATCGCGGGAGCTGGATAAACGCCCAGAGTCACTAGCAATACCAGAAGAGCTGCGATCACTGCCTTACCGAATAATGGCGCGGCCGCACGTCGAACGGGCACATGTTCGATTGGCATGGCCATCGCAACGAGAACGCGCGAGTAGTAATAGAGGCCGATCACGCTCCCAACCACAAGGGCCACAACTGGCCAGAAAAGTCGACTGTCAACACCGGCTGCAACGAGATAAAACTTACCAATGAAACCCATCGTCGGTGGCATCCCGGCTAGGGAGAGGAGCATGAGAGTAAGACCTCCCGCCAGAAACGGGTGAGTACGGAAGAGACCACGGTAATTCTCGATCTGATCGGCATCCCGCCCTGTGCCCGGAACGCTGAGTAAAGCGACAATGCCGAAGGCGCCGAGCGTGGTAACGGCGTATGCCGCGAGATAATAAGCTACCGCCATGTTACCCAGGGAATCGGCAGCAAGAAAGCCGACGAGCAAATAGCCGAGGTGGGCAATCGATGAATAGGCCAGGAGGCGCTTTACGTTGTTCTGCAGCAGCGCGAGTAAGTTACCACCTAACATGGATAGGATCGCGACTGCCTCAAGACCCAACCGGAGCGACGTATCGGCGTGACTTTCGGCAAGGTTGAAATAACGTAGGATCACCGAGAACACAGCGATCTTGGAGACCACTGCGACGAACGCGGTGACCGGTGCTGGGGCCCCCTCGTAAACGTCGGGTGTCCACATGTGGAATGGCACCAGCGAGAGCTTGAACCCGACTCCTGTGAGGATCATGGCGACACCCACGAGTCGATATAGATCGGCGGGGTCTCCCGTATGGGCCTCCACGCCGATGCGGACAAACGACATGGTACCCACTTCCGCATAGATCAGTGCCATTCCGAACAGAAGGAAGGCAGAAGCGGCACCACTAAGGACTAGGTATTTGGTGCCAGCCTCAGCCGCTCCCTGGCGCGGGCTCGCATAGGCAATTAGACCTAGTAGCGAGATGCTCAGCACCTCAATGCCAAGAAAGAACGACGTAAAGTCAATACTCTCCGGCAGAACGGCCGCGCCGAGCGTCGCGGTGAGCAGGAGAAGATAGTATTCTTCACGCGCTGCGTGCCCAGAACTGGCGAGATACGCGTATGAAATTATGGCAACAATCAGGGCCGAACCAAGTACCAGCCCGGCGTAAAAGAGTGCGGTGCCGTCAACGATGAAAAGTGGTGTCACGGGAACAGGTGAAGCGGGAGCTGAGAAAAGAAGTACGACGCAGCATAACGACAGGCCTATAATGGTCGACAGTGCGGTGAGACGATGGTCGCGGCGCACCGCAATCAGCAGCATCACCACGATCGTCAGGGCACCGAGCAGAGTGAAAGGCGCGAAGGCTCTGAAAGCCGCCGCGGTCATCATGGTTGCTCTGCAACACGCGCGCGTAGACCCGTCGACGCTTGGCCGCTATGCTGCAGCAATGACAGCCCAGGCGCCACCTGGTACAGGACCGGCTGCGGATACACGCCGAGCCCGACAATCGACAACATCAGCACCGTCATCACGACGAGATGCGGTGTCGTGAGATCGAATAGCCCTGTCCTGCCCGGGAACGGCTCTATCCTGCCGTGAAAAGCCCTTTGTACCAACAGCAGCGAGTACGCTGCCGCCGCGACTAACCCGCCGGCCGCAAATACGGTGAAAGCGACGCTGACGTGAAAACTACCGAGTAAAATCAGAAATTCACCGATGAAGTTGCCGAGTCCGGGCAACCCCAGCGACGCAATCGCGAAAAACATCCCAAATGCCGACAGCCGCGGCAAGCTGGCCCATAACCCCCCCATGAAGCGCATATCGCGGGTATGGATGCGCTCCTGCAAAGCTCCAACCAGAATGAAGAGAGCACCAGTGCTGACCCCGTGTGCTAACATTTGTACGACCACCCCATCAAGTGCGAGTGTATTCCACGCAAATACCCCGAGCAGTATGAAGCCCATATGGCTGATGCTGCTATAAGCGACCAGCCGCTTCATATCATTCTGGCCAAACGCCAGCAGCGCGCCATACAGGATTCCGATCACCGCAAGGGTCATGGCCACAGGTGCGAACGCGTGAGCCGCATCAGGAAACAAGGGCACCACGAAGCGAAGCAGGCCGTATGCTCCAGTCTTCAGCAGGACCCCGGCAAGCAGCACAGAACCTGCGGTCGGCGCCTCCGTGTGAGCGTCTGGTAACCATGTGTGAAACGGAACTGCCGGAAGTTTGACCACAAAAGCGACAAAAAAGCCGAGCATTAACCAGAATGCCGTCATCGAGTTCATCTTCGTGCCGAGTAACGCCAGATAGTCGAATGTGAGGTGGCCTGTCGCGTGCTGGTGAATGAAAACGAGTGCCAGAATCGCGACTAACATGATAAGGCCGCTTCCCTGTGTAAAGAGAAAGAACTTGATCGCAGCATAGAACCGGTTCTCGTGGCCCCATAGCGCAATCAGAAAATACATCGGTACCAGCATCAGTTCCCAGAAGAAGAAGAACAGGAACATATCGAGCGCGAGGAACACGCCTATCACGCCGGTGGTAGTCCAGAGCAGATTCGCGTGGAACAGACCCACCCGTTCCGTAATTTCGGTCCAGGAAATGACCACCGAAATGAGGCTTAGCGCGAGTGTGAGCAGGATTAAGACTAGGCTCAGCCCGTCAAGATCAAGTTCAAAGGAGATGCCAAGCTGAGGGATCCAAGGTCGGTCAAAACTCGCGATCCAGGCCGGATGGCCAGAAGATGTGGCGGGACTAATCAAGGCCAAAGCAAGGAGCAAGTCGAGTGACAGCACGCCTATGCTGATCCAGCGCGACCAATTCGGATGCGCTGCCTCCGCAAGCCACGCGAGCGCGCCGCCAACCGCTGGCACACAAAGGAGCCAAAGCAGGATCATCGCAACACCGCAATCGCAATTAGACAAATCGAGCCAAGCGCGAGGCCAGCGGCATATAACCGTACTCGCCCGCTCTGCGTTCGCCGCACAGCGAAGTGGCCGGCCCGTGTCACCCAGACGATACCGCTGTATATCTTGTCGATGAAGTCGTCGCGATCAATCCGCGCTGCCCACAACACAGGGCAAACTAGGAAACGGTCGTATAGCCAGTCGAATCCGGCGGCAGCGTGCCAGAAGCGCCAGAGTGGGGTGGCATCTGCTCGCGCGTGTGTCGGGCGCCAATAGAGCGCGGCGGCAACCACAATACCCGAGATGGACGCGAAACTCGCGAACAGCAGCGGCATCACTGTGGTGGCACCCAGGGGTGCCGGCAGCACTGTCGAGAGCAGATCCGAGAGAAGCGTGATATGCCCGAAGGCGGGTGGTAACTGAATGAATCCCCCCACCAAAGACAGCGTGGACAGTACAATTAGAGGCACAATAACCCGCCAGCCGTAACTTCCGCTAACATGCGTGTGTTCTTCGCCAAAGAAGGCAATAAAAACGACGCGAAAGATATAAACACCTGTCACAAACGCACCGACAACGCCGGCGCACCATAGTACACGACCCCTCGTTCCATCCGCCCACGCGCCCGACAGGATTGCTTCCTTGCTGTAAAATCCAGCCGTAACAAGCGGTAAGGCCGAGAGCGCAGCGCTCCCGATCAAGAAACTCCAGAAGGCGACTGGGAGACGCCGCCAAAGGCCGCCCATCTTAAAAATATCCTGCTCGTGATGTAGCCGCATCGTGACCGCACCGGCAGAAAGAAAAAGCAGTGCCTTGAAGAAGGCGTGCGCCATCAAGTGAAACATTGCCGCCCCCCAAGCGCCAACCCCAAGGGCCACAAACATGTAGCCGATCTGGCTCATAGTCGAATAAGCAAGAACCCGCTTGATGTCGTTCTGGGCGAGCGCGCTGAAACCAGCAAGCAGAAGCGTCAAAGCACCAACGATGCCGACCGTAAATTGGGCAATGGGCGCAAGGAGGAACAGGACATGGGTACGGGCAATGAGGTAGACACCGGCGGTCACCATCGTTGCAGCATGGATTAATGCGCTGACCGGCGTTGGACCGGCCATTGCATCAGGCAGCCAAGTGTGTAGTGGCAACTGCGCGGACTTGCCGATAGCGCCGCCAAGCAAGAGGAAGGCGATCAGCGTGACCATGGGCGAAGCGACATGCAAAGTCTCATGGGCCCTCGTCATCGCGCTAGCGATATTGAGCGTGCCGAGGCGGGTGGCGATCAGCAGCAACCCGATCAGGAAGGCAGTGTCGCCAATGCGCGTCACGATGAAGGCCTTGCGTGCCGCGAGACCATTGAGGGGATCTCCCCACCAAAAACCGATTAGCAGATAGGAGCAAAGGCCAACCCCCTCCCAACCTGCGTAGAGGACGAGGAAATTCCTAGCCAACACTAACAGGAGCATGGCGGCGACGAAAAGGTTAAGATGAGCGAAGAACCGACCGTAGCCCTGCTCGCCTTCCATGAACTCAGTGGCAAACAGGTGAATGAAGAATCCGACACCGCTAGTTACCAGCATCATCAATAGCGAAAGCGGGTCGAGTCGTAAGCCGACATCTACCGAAAAGCCGCCAACATGGAACCAGCGCCATAATGTTTGCTGATAGACCCCACCTACAGGTGGGTCGAGCACGAAACCGGCGCTGATCACGAAGGCAATCAAAGCGGCAAGGCCAACAGAGAGCACGCCGATCATAGCCGCGGTGCGAACAGAAAGGTGTGCAGACCCGAACATTAGAATTACGGAACCTAGAAGCGGCAACGCCGGGACAAGCCAGAGGAATTCGCGCACTTTCTATCCCTTCAGCTGATCGCCTGCATCGGCATCGAGGGTAGGGATCCGGCGATGCATCAGCAGGATCAGCGCAAGACCAACTGAAACCTCAGTTGCGGCGAGCGTAAGCACGAGGATGAACATGACTTGGCCGCCAGGTGCCGCCCAGCGTGCACCGGCAACGATGAATGCGACACCAGCCGCGTTCAGCATCACCTCGAGCGACATCAATATGAACAGAAGGTTGCGCCTGGCCAAAACGCCAACGAGGCCCAGTGTGAACAAAATGGCGGCAAGGAGCAAGCCCTGATCGAGGGGAACCGTTGCCATTGCTTTAATCCGCTCTCGTAATCGAGCGCCCTAAATGGAACGCTGCGACCAAGCCAGCCAGCAGCAGGAAAGATGCAAGTTCGACCGCGAGCATGTAGGGGCCGACCAACGCGACGCCGACAGCGCGGGCATCGACTACCGAACCTGCGCGGTGGCCGTACCCACCTGCAGTCACGACCACGCCAAGCTCGATCGCCAGCAGCACAGCAAGAAACGAAGGGCCGATCCACATTGAAGGTGTTAGCCAGGCCCTTTCGAGGTCTGCAGCCATGTCACCGATGTTCAACATCATAATCACGAACACGAACAGGACCATGATCGCCCCGGCATAGATGATGACCTCCAGTGCCGCAGCGAATGGTGCGCCAAGAACAAAAAACACCAATGCCACCGCCAGCAACGAAACAGTGAGATAAAGCAGCGCATGCACGGCCGAAGCCCGCGTGATCGTCATCACGGTTGCGAGCACCGCGACAATTGCCGAAATCTCGAAAGTGCTGTTCATGATCCTACGAGTCTCCTCTTCCCGTCATCAATCATGGCAACAAGCTACGAGTGTCGATCGCCTCCCGCTCGAGCTCTGCCTCCCCTTTGTCCTTGCCAGGAATCGCGAGCCCGGAGACGCGATAGAAACTGTAGTCGGGATATTTTCCTGTGCCACTGATCAGCAGATCTTGCTTTTCGTAAACGAGGTTCTGGCGATTGTATTCGCTCATCTCGAAGTCCGGGGTGAGCTGGATTGCGTAGGTCGGGCAGGCTTCCTCGCAAAAACCGCAGAAAATGCATCGGGAAAAATTGATGCGGAAAAATTCAGGGTACCAGCGTCCTGCTTCTTCCGCCTTCTGCAGACTGATACAATCGACAGGGCAGGCGACCGCGCAGAGATAACAGGAAACGCAGCGCTCTTCGCCGTCTGGATCGCGGGTAAGCACGATCCGACCACGATACCGCGGCGCCAGATAGGGCATCTCGTCCGGATAGGAGACCGTGACCTTGCGATGGAACAGGTGCAGGAACGTATACCAGAGCGTGATGAGCACGCTCAGCATTGGTCCTTGCCCGTCATGACGTGGACCAGCAGAGCATTAGAGCACCGGTGGCAAGGATGTTGATCAGCGTAAGCGGCAGCATGAGCTTCCAGCCGAAAGCCATGAACTGATCGTAGCGCGGGCGCGGCAAAGCTGCGCGCAGCAGGACAAAGAAGGCGACGAGAACACCCGTTTTGAGGGCGAACCATAGGAATGGCGGCAATATTGGTCCGTACCATCCTCCCAGGAACAATACCGTCGTCAACGCCGAAATCAGTATGATGCCGATATATTCTCCGATAAAAAACATCCCGAATTTCATGCCGGAATACTCGGTGTGGAAACCCGCACCGAGTTCGTTTTCACCTTCCGGAAGATCGAATGGGAGCCGATGAGTCTCGGCAAGTCCACCAAGAAGAAAAACAGAGAAACCAATGAATTGGGGTACCACATACCACAGGTGCCGCTGGCTATGGACAATAACGGTGAGATTGTATGACCCAGCAAGCATCACCACACCGACCAGCGACAGGCCCATAAAGACCTCGTAACTCACCATCTGGGCCGCAGCCCGCATTCCTCCTAGCAACGCATACTTGTTGTTGGACGACCACCCAGCCAGCACGACGGCGTAAACCCCAAGTGAACTCATGGCCAGGAAGTAAAGCAGCCCGACATTGAGATTCCCGATAATGCCGATGGCAGGCGTCACCGGAATGACGGCAAACGCAAGCATCACCGTAATCATCGCGATCGCCGGAGCGATTACGAAAACAGTCCGATCGGCGAAGGGTGGGATCCAGTCTTGCTTGAACAGAAGTTTGATGCCGTCAGCGACCACCTGAAGTACGCCAAAAGGCCCTGCACGGTTTGGCCCGTAACGGTCCTGCCAGAAGCCGAGCAGCCGCCGTTCGATCCAAGTTAGTAAAGAGGCGGCCACCATCAGGAACACGAGTCCAAAAACGATATTGGAGAAACCAATCGCAATCTCGTTGCTGTGGTTCATGACACGTCAGATCCGGTCGGTGTGATGCGGACCAACGTCGGCAAAGCATGGGCTACTGTGGCCAGGCCCGCGATTCCCGCCAAACCATGCGGCATCTCGGGATGAATCTCGAGCGTCAGGCACAGCTGTTCGCCTCCGATCTCGCACGCGACAGATTGACCTGATACAACTCCAATATGCGCTGCATCCTCGCCATTAAGTGCTAGTGTGGCTCCAGCCATTCGTTCACGAATAGACGCCGCACGCGCGCTTTGTTCGTCGTCACCGAACACACGCGGAAAAACGAACGCAAACCACATGTCCGAGCGCGGCACAAAGCCCTCTGGAATGTTCGTGTAATACGGCAACACGGCGTCTGTCCTTGCTTCCAGCAACCGTATGCCAGGATCCCCTCCCTCAAGCGCACCATCGATCTCCGCCTGGAACTTGTTAATCGACTGCACCGAGTTCCATGCTGGCGCCCAAAAGAGCGGAAACAACGCCGACGGTACTTTGCCGTGATAGCCTTCCATAGTCGTGCTGAAAGGCGAGTCCGTGCTTACAGGCGGCTTCGGGTCACGAACGCTATGGGCCGCATTCATTGCCGTGCGTCCCGAAAACCGACGAGGCTGACTGGCAATGCGCGAGCCTACAACCCTAAAGCTCGCTGGCGGCGCAACGTCTGGAAGCCGGGCAAAACGAGGTAACGCAGCAGCAAGAGCTACAACCATATTATCCAGGGTGCTCCAATTTTCGCAAACCTTGCGGCCAGCAGCCCAGCCTGCAGCGCCAAGCCAGCGCCAGCTTTCGCTTACGTCGTTCTTGCTAAAGATCGGCTGGTAGAATCGCTGTGCTCTCCCCTCGCTGCTCACCAGCGTGCCCCCGCACTCAGCGAAACTTGTCGCCGGCAGCACTAGGTCGGCACGTCGGGTGGTCGGCCCTTCGCTGTGGTCGAGTGCTACGAGGTACGAAGAAGCGAGCGCCGCCTCGATCACCGTCGCCTCGGCGCGCCTGTAGATGTCGTTCTCCAGCGCGATCACCAGTGCAGCTGGCTGGGCGAGTGCCACCTCGAGGCCACCATGACCGTTCGCCATCAACGCCAGTCCAAGGCTGTTGCACTCGGGAACGTTCAGCATTAGGGCACCAGACTTGCCACTTGCACGTAGCGCCAAGGCGACGTTGACCGACGCTTGAACAACGCTTTCATCGCCCGTTTCAATCCCGGAGATGACCAGCGGTTGTTCAGCTGCAAGAAGCGCCCCTGCGATCGTCGCGGCTTGTGCAGCCAGATCGGTTGGGAGATCGGAGACGGCCGGCGCGTCGGGGTCAAGAATCGCGGCCACTGCGAAACCGAGCCGTGCAATGTCAGCAGGAGCGGCGCGCAAGGCGATGCGCGCGATATCATCGAGCCTAGTTGCCACCAGCGTCGCGACGAAGAGCGGACTCCGTGCATCGCCCGCAAGATTTCGCACTGCGGTATCCTGCCAATGAGGAATCTTTGCGGCAGCAGCAAGTGTAAAGCCGGCTCTGCGAACTGCCTGGCGCACAGCGAGGGCAGCACGCGGCGCGGTATTGGGCAGATCCGACCCCAGTATCAAGACCGCATCTGCTTGCTGTGCTTCACGGAGCGAGGGAGTGTGGACCGCACCGGAGTCCAAAATACCGACTAAAAGGCGCAACAAGTGGCTTTCGCGAGCACTAACACCAAGGTAAAAATTCTCTGCTCCGACCAAGGCACGCAGTGCGAAGTTGGATTCCAGTGATGCGCGCGGCGAGCCGATGCCGACCACGCGACTGCTTGAGCGAAGCAGAGCTGCAAAGCGGCGGATTGCGTCATCGCTGCTTATCGCCCCCTGTCGGCCATCGTCGCCGCGCGCAAGGGGCGCATGGATCCGGTCGGTCCCGTTGACGAAGCCGTAGCCAAAACGGCCACGATCACACAGGAAATAGCCGTTTACCGAACCGTTGTAGCGATTAACAATGCGCCGTAGTTTTCCCTCGCGTTCGTTGGTGATGGTATTACAACCGAGTCCACAGTGGACGCAGATCGACGGCGCACCGCGCATGTCCCACTTCCGGACATAATGCCTCGAGAACGTTTTGTCAGTGAAGACCCCTGTCGGGCAAATTTCTACCAAATTGCCACTAAATTCGTTCTCCAAGATGCCGTCGGCATAACGACCAAAATAGACGTGATCATGAGCAGCAAAAACGTCGAGGTCACGACCACCCGCATAGTCGCGATAAAAGCGGACGCAACGATAACAGGCGATACACCGATTCATCTCATGCTTGATGAACGGCCCAAGGTCCTGATTTCGATGCGTACGCTTGGTAAAGCGGTATCGTCGATAGGCGTGGCCGGTCATCACCGTCATGTCTTGAAGGTGGCATTCACCACCTTCCTCGCACACCGGGCAATCATGCGGATGGTTGACCATAAGCCATTCGATAACACTGGCTCGGAACGCCGTGGCCACCGGGTCGGTGATCGAGTAGCGCGCGCCTTCAGAAACGGGCGTCATGCACGCCATCGCCAGCCGCCCAACCTTATCGTCCTCACTGGCGTATTGTTTGACCGCACATTGTCGACAGGCGCCGACCGACCCCAGCGCCGGGTGCCAACAGAAATAGGGGAGATCCCAACCGGCATGCAGGCATGCTTGAAGCAGGTTATCGTCTGGTTTGCAGGTAAATGATTTGCCGTCGACCACGAATGTTGTCATGCCCAAGCATCCTTCGTGTCGTGCCAGGGGCACGCTTTTTCGTTGATATGGCGTTCAAACTCCCTGCGAAAATACTTGAGGCCACTCGCAAGTGGCGCCATCGCTCCCGGCGCAAGATCACAAAACGTGCAACCCGGCCCCAAAAAGGAGACGTGGTGAACAAGCAGATCCAGATCCTCAGCCTCGCCTTCACCCGCCTCTATGGCGGTCAGGGTCCGCTCGACCCATGGCAAGCCGTCACGGCAGGGCGTGCACCAGCCGCAGGATTCTTGGGCAAAGAAATGTTCTAAATTCCGCAGGAGGCCAATCGGGCAGCGCCGTTGATCGAGAACGACTATGTTTCCGGTTCCGAGTGAACTGCCAATCTTTTGGACCGAAGCAAAATCCATCCCAACGTCAAAGTTTTCGGGCATAATGAAAGCCGTGGAAGCCCCGCCGGGCAACACCGCGCGGCACTCGTAACCGTCCTGCATTCCGCCAGCATGCTCGAAGAGGATTTCGTTGAGCGGTGTGCCGAAGGGGAGTTCCCATAGGCCGGGGCGCTTTACTCGCCCACTAATGCCGTAGAGCTTGGTGCCACCGTCCACACTGCGGCTAAGCCCAAGATACCAGTTGGCACCGCGCTCGATGATGGGAGGCACGCAGCACAGGGTTTCGACATTGTTGACCACGCTCGGTTTGCCCCACAGCCCACTCACCGCCGAGCGCGGTGGGCGGGCGCGAGGTATTGCGCGGCGTCCTTCGAGCGCCGAAAACAAAGCGCTTGCCTCGCCACAGATGTACCGTCCGCCACTCGCATGCACGTGGATCGTCAGCGAAAAGCCGGAACCAAAAATGTCTCGTCCGATGTAGCCACGCGCTTGAGCCTCCACGACAGCACGCACCAGCCGCTCAAGTGCAAGCACGTATTCGCCGCGCACAAATATGTAGGCAACCGTCGCCTGAACAGCGAAGGCACCGATGATCACTCCCTCGATTAACTGGTGAGGAGTTTTTTCAAGCAAGAGGCGATCCTTGAAACTCCCCGGTTCCATCTCATCGGCGTTGACAATCAGATAACGCAGGAACGGTGGCTCATCTCTTTTCGGCACCGCCTCCCATTTTCGCCCCGTCTGAAACCCCGCCCCCCCCCCCTTCCGCGCAATCTTGAACTCTTAATCTCGTTAATGACTGCTTCGGGCGTCATTTTAAGAGCTTTACGCATGGCCTGATAACCGCCAGCTCGTTCATAACCGGTCACGTCAAGGGGTTTTCCATCTGGTTGAATGGTAGCGGTAAGCGGCGTCTCAATCATTCTTTTCACCGGAACCGCCTGAGGATGTCATCAAGCCGAGCAGCATCGAGATCGCCGTATAGATCTTCATCGACCATCATCGCCGGAGCGTGATCGCAATGGCCAAGGCAGACGATTGGCAGCAGTGTAAAACGGCCATCCACGGTTGTCTCGCCTGGCTTCACACTGAGTCGCTCGCAAAGATGCGCGCATGCAGCTGCCCCTCCCATCACCCAGCAGGCGACGCTGTCGCACAACAGGATGACATGACGGCCTACCGGTCGGCGGAAGATTAGGTTGTAGAAAGTAGCGACGCCGTCGAGCTCGGCTGGGGTCATCTCCAATAGCGCGGCAACCTCGACAAGATGGTCGTCAGAGACGAATCTGAAGCGTTTCTGGACAAGTTTCAAAGCATCGATACAGGCCGCGCGCTTGTCTTCAGCATGCCGCGCAATGGTCACGATCTCGTGGCGCAACCGCGGTCCAAGGGGCTCTCGCACGAAAACCTGTTCAACGGTCGACATCGGCCATCACGAAATCAATGCTGCCAAGGATCGCGATCAGATCGGCCACATAGGAACCGCGACTGATAAGCGGAATCATCTGCAGATGAGGAAACGAGGGAGTGCGGATGCGAGTGCGATAGGAGCCCGTGTCACCGTCGGCAGTGAGATAGTAACCGTTAATACCTTTGGTCGCCTCAATGCTGACTGTTACCTCGCCTGGTGGCAACACCGGCCCCCAACTCACATTGAGAAAGTGGGTAATCAGGGTTTCGATGTCGTGCATGGTCCGTTCCCTGAGCGGGGGTGTCGCCAATCGGTGGTCCGACTTGTATGGGCCGGACGGCATGTTCTCCAGACACTGCCGTATGATGCGCAGGCTTTGGCGAATTTCCTCGATGTGAACGACCACGCGATCGTAGCAGTCCCCTCGGCTGCCGGTGGGAACGTCGAACTCAAGCTGGTCATATCCGGAATAGGGACGCTGTTTGCGATAGTCCCAAGCAAGACCGCAAGCGCGCAGGCCAGGGCCGGTAACACCCCACTCAAATGCCTCCCGCAAGGTATAGGCCCCGACTCCAATAGTACGTGCTTTGAATATGCGGTTCCGCATGACAAGTTTGTCGTATTCGACCAGGCGCTTGGTCTGGTATTCGAGATAGTCGCTGATCATCTTATTCCAGCCGTGGGGCAAATCCGCCGCAACGCCGCCGATGCGAAACCACGCGGGGTGCATACGGAACCCGCAGATCGCCTCAATGATTTGAAACACCCGCTCACGATCCGAAAACATGTAGAACACCGGAGAAAGTTGTCCGACGTCCTGCGACATCGTACCGTAGAAGACGAGATGGCTCGCGATCCTGAACAATTCAGCCAGCATGATCCGTATCATTTGCGCACGGAACGGCACGTCGATGCCGGCAAGTTTTTCGACCGCCATCACGTAAGGAAAATTGTTCATCACCCCACCGAGATAGTCGACGCGGTCCGTGTAAGGGATGTAGGTGTGCCAGGACTGGCGCTCGCCCATCTTTTCCGCCGCACGGTGATGAAAGCCGATCTCCGGCACCGCATCAATGATCTCCTCACCCTCAAGTTGGAGAATGATGCGGAACACGCCATGCACGCTCGGGTGATTGGGACCTAGGTTGAGAAACATGAAATCCGCAGTTTCGCTGTGCCGCTTCATGCCCCAATCCTCGGGTTTGAAGCGTAACGCTTCCTGCTCAGCGAGTTCCTGCTCTTCAGTAAGGACATAGGGCCCCATCTCGGTCGCCCGCGCCACATGATCCTTACGGAGCGGGTGGGTTGTCCAAGTAGGCGGCGTTAGTATACGGCGAAGGTTTGGGTGTCCGGCAAAGCGGAGACCGAATAAATCCCACACCTCGCGTTCGTACCAGTTGGCATTGGGCCAGATATCCACGACGGTTGGCACTTCGAGTGCCCCCTCCCTTAGAGGCACCTTAACACGCACGTCGTCGTTCCGCTCAAAGGAGACGAGGTGGTAAACGACAGTGAAATCGGAGGGCGGTAGCCCCTCGCGATGAACGCGCAGACGCTCGTCGACAGCGGTTAGGTCGTAGAGCACCTGGAACGGCCACGTGGCGCTGCTACGCAGATGCTTAAGCACATCGTGCACAATCACCCGATCAACCCAAAACGTCGGAATCTGATCGACGGTTTTCTGCACGGTAATCGTGTTTGGCCAAAATCGCTCGATGAGTTCATGGAGCATGATCTGCTCGAATGCTGCGGCCGAGATGCTGGTAGTTTCGGTCAGCATTCCGGCATTCCTTACACCTGATCCGGCTCGGGAAGATCGGTAGCGGCTCGGCGTTCGTCGCGTTTGAGATCACGGAAACTGGGTTGTTCGAGCTTCCGGGCTTCCCCTGGCCCAACCATCCAACTCAATGGCCGCCGATCGCTACCGATTGAGTTCTGCAGAAGCAGCAGTCCTTCGAGAAGAGCATCTGGACGCGGTGGACAGCCTGGCACGTAGACGTCCACGGGGAGGAAACTATCCGCGCCCTGGACCACCGCGTAGATATCGTACATGCCGCCCGAGTTCGCGCAGGCCCCCATCGCGATCACCCAGCGCGGCTCTAGCATCTGGTCATAGAGCCATTTGATCACAGGTGCCATTTTCACAAAAACTGTGCCGGATATCACAATCAGGTCTGCCTCACGTGGTGTCGCACGCAGCACCTCTGCGCCGAATCGCGCGATGTCAAACTTGCTGGTGAACGCGGTCGCCATTTCCACATAGCAACAGGAAAGCCCAAAGTTGAAAGGCCAAACCGAGTATTTCCGGCCCCAAGCGACCATGTCCTCAAGTTTTGACAGGGCTAAGTTACGCCGAACTGCATCGGCGAATGTAGCATCTTCGGGACCAGGGCCGATGCCCTTCCGTCGAAGGGGCAGCCCGTACAAAAGAGGAGCGGTTGTAGAAACCAGATGCCCGGATGCTGGTTTTGTGATCGTGAACCGCACGGTGTCAACGTTCCTCAAGCTTGGAGAGTTTCCGCGGCCGCGGTCCCCAATCGAGCGCACCAACGCGCCAAAGATAAACGAGTGCTGCAAGCAGGGCCATGATGAACACCAGCATCACCATATAACCTGTCCATCCCGCAGCCCGCACTGTGGTAGCCCATGCGTAGAGAAACACTGCTTCAAGGTCGAAGATTACAAAGAACATCGCGACCATATAGAACTGCACTGGCAACCGAAAGCGGGCGTAACCAACCGGAACAATTCCGGATTCGAATGGTTCACGGGTTGCTTTCTCTAGGTGGCGCTGACCGAGGACATGAGACACGCTGATCATGCCCGTGGCGAGACCAATCACAGCGACCGTATAAACCAAAAAAACCCAATAATGGGTGCCATTTCCCATCGTTCGTGCCGATGTCAATAAGCGTTAGTGGAACCGATGAACGCGGTCCCAACCGCAACGTCAACAAAGCCTTGACATTGACAATGTGACACTATTTCGCTAGGACTTGTCAAGAAAAATTACGGCCGGGAAGGTGTTAGTCAGCCGTGATCGGGTATGCGGCAAGAAGCTCCGCCGCGCCGCCTTTCAAAAAGGGAACAGGCCACTTTCTTCAGTCCCCAATTCCTTGGAACACACATCGATAGGAGCTGACTACGATTGCCACCGCGCACGTCGGCAACGCGGTTCCGCCCGGCGTTACCTGGACGCCTCGAAAAGCCTCTGGTGTTTGGGTGGCTTTAGTGATTCTCTGGTTGTGGGAGGATGACAGAGGGTTGGATGGTATTGCAACCGGGATTTTTTGATCTGGATGATCGGTATGCGGCGTTATCCGAGGCTGGAAATCCTCTGGAGCGTCTGGCGGACGTGGTGAATTTTGAGGTATTCCTGTATCGTCTGGAGAAGGTACTGAACCGGAGTAACCGGGCGAAGG
>JAJZCS010000220.1 GCA_021829055.1 Pseudomonadota bacterium | reverse complement strand
CGCGTCGCTGATGCATCGGGGCGTTCCGCCGCTCGCGGGGATGGTGTAGATCTCGGCTTTCTGCTTCGCGACTTTGGCGATGAAGGCGAGCGTGCGGCCATCGGGGGACCAGCGCGGCATCTGCAGATCGCGCATGCCGCGCACCAGCGCCTCCGGCGCACCGCCGCGGGTGTCCACCACCCGCAGCGTCGCAGCGTAGCGATCGTGCACGAAGTCGGGCTTGATCGTGAGGAAGGCAATGCGCGTGCCATCGGGCGAGAACCGCGGCGAGGCAATCCTCACCAGTGTCCGATAGGCCTTCAGGTGAATCGGCGCCGCCGCCGCTGCCTGTACGCGCAGCGGGGCGAACGCAAGCAGTGCTGCCGGCAAGCAGGCAAGATATCGCTTCATCGGTGAGCCTCCCATTTCGGTGACCTGATTCGCGTCGAAGTTCAGCTGGTTTTTCCTTCTCCCCCTGGGAGAAGGTGGCACGAAGCGACGGATGAGGGTGGGACGGAGCATGGCGTTGCTGAATTCATGGTGACGATATGTTCTGCGCCGAACCCTCACCCCCAATCCCTCCCTTGGGGACTTCCGTTGGTCGTCCCTTGGCGACTTCCGTTGGTCGTCCCTTGGCGACTTCCGTTGGTCGTCTCTCGGCGGGAGAGGGGCTTTTAGCTGCTGAACTTCGACGCGAATCAGGTCGCGGCTTGGAGAGACTGACAACCACCAGCAATTCTTCCACAAACCCGGGTTCTTGATCTCCGGTTTCAGGGGACAACTGCACTGTTCGGCTACACCCTTCCCCTTGCCGGGTGGGTCAAGGACTTTCACCTTCAAGTCATCGCAATCGCCACCACAGCGATTAAGACAGCGCCTGTCACGGCACTACGCGCCCTGCCGGGCGCACCCATAAAGAAAGGGCCGGCATCGCTGCCAGCCCAAGTCTTACACGGAGATGGATGGATGCTTAGAAGCGGTAGTTGAAATCGACGTAGTACGAGCGGCCAAAAGCGTTGTATGCGCCTACGTCGTAGTACGGCCATGCGGTTGCACCGATATCGGTGGGTGGCATGGTGTTGAACAAATTGTTGACGGTCAAGGTTACGCGTGCATCGTGGCTGATTGAATACTGCACGGTGGCGTTGTAGATCATCCAAGGCGGCAGGCGACCTGCACCAAATGTCTGATAAACCGACGAGTTGGTATAGGCCTGCACATTTGGCAACTTGCCATAGCGAACGCCATACAGCGTGGACGACCAAGAATCGATATCCCACGTGACCGAGCCACTCACAATCGTTTTGAACTCAGGACCATATGCTAGCCCACTCTGCCCATACAGGTAGTCATAGTAAGGATTATGCAGAATGTCGAGTATAGGTTGGCCCGGAGCGGTCTGAATAGTGTGTGTCAACGTATCGTTATACTGGCCGTTGAAATCTAGCGTGCCGAAGCGGCCCGTATCATAGCGATAGTTCAGTGATGCCGTGACGCCACTGACGCGCTCCTTGCCAATATTGATAGGCCCAACGCTGAACGAGTTGACCAGTCCATTGGCACCCGAGCGGGTCACTGCCGAAATCGCTTGCTGGCACGCTGCCGATCCTGCGGGTAATGTACCCTCCAAGCAGAGTGCTTCGGTCTGCATGAGAGCGGTGACACTCTGATTGGCGACCTCGTTGGCGATGGATATATTGTAGTAGTCCGCCGAGACATTGAAGCCTGCAGTCGGGCTCCACACCAAGCCAGCACCCCATGACTTTGCGGTAATGGGCCTCAGATAGGGGTTGGCGACCGTATTGCCGCGAGTCGTGTAGTTGACTAGAGGATTCGAGTTGTTTTCGCACTGGCTTGTGGAAGAGCCAGGGTTAACTTGCTGGCACTTATAAAAATCGGTAATGCCTTGGTAGTAAGTCGTGCCAGGACCGATGAAGGCATAGCCCATATTAGGCATGCGGAATGCCGTGGCGTAATTGGCACGCAAGAGCAGGGTTGAAAGTGGTCTGAAGGCAAAGCTGATCTTGTAAGTGGGGCGTCCGCTGCTGCCGCCGCCGTCGTTGTGAAAATGATCGAAGCGCGCGGACATGTCAGTGCTCAGCATACTGAAGATCGGTATGTGGAACTCAAATGCAGCGGCATAATTGCTGCGCTTGCCGCCGCCATTGCCGGAACTTCCATTGTAGAAATAACCGGCAGCCGCCAGTGGGTTCGGTGGCATGTGCCACATTTGGTTACCGGCTTGGAGCACGCCAGCAAAACCAACCTGCCCTGCCGGCAGGCTGAAAAGATCCGTGTTGGTAACGTTCAAATTGACGTTCTGTGTATACGACTCGCTGTGCGTATGATTGATGCCTAGCCAGCTTTGATATTCCGCAGGCGTGATATTCTGGTACATCTTGGAATAATTCGGGTTGTAGATGGCATAACCGCTAGTCGTGCCTAACTGAGGACCCATGAACTGATTCTGGAAAAAGGCATCGATGCGCGACGCGACCGGCTGTGCCTCGTTTGTGGACAGATTATACTGAGATCTTGCATAATAAGCGTCATAATTCCAGCGAGAATCGCCAACGCTCCCCTTGACGCCGCCGTAGAAACTATAAGAACGGCCGACATCGTGTGTTGCATCAGCAAGCAGACCGCCCATTTCTTCAGGCGAGAAATTCAGGCCGGCGACCTGAATTGTGCCGGTTGCTGCATTGTAAAAATTACCCTGCTGGTTCTGCGGGAACGCCGATTCAAAAAAACTGTAGCCCGGGCCTGGGGTAGACCAGTTCGAACTTTGGGTAAGTATCAGGTTACCGTACAATTCGGTGTTGGAATTCAAACGGAAGCTGGCATCCAGGTAGCCACTTTCCGATGTTCTCTTGTTCTGAAGCGTGGCATAACCGTTAAGGTAATAGGTACCGCAGGCGTAGCCATTCGGGTTGACGAGCCACGGGTCAGCGGCGCCAGCGCCTGTGAATGTAGGCCCTCTGATCGTGGTGCCACCATATTGCGAGGCCAAGGACGCACACGCATTCGGTATGATCGAATTAGGATCGATGTTAATCGGATTGGCGGTGTTAGAGTTGTTTACAATGAAATAAGTTGGTGAAATGGTGCGAAATGAAGCCTGCGGATTGGCCAGGTTACTGCGCGTATAAGGGCGCTGGAAGCCCCAGATGGGCTGTTGTTCCTGATATTGCAGGGCATAGATCATGTTGAGACGGTCGTGGTTGTAACCGCCGACCAGTGAAATGCGTTGCGAGTTACCGCCACCATCCGAGAAGCCGCCTGCTTGGTAATCGAGATCGATCCCATGAGCGTGCTTTTTCAGGATGATATTGACGACGCCAGCGATTGCCGCCGAGCCGTAGATTGATGATTGATTCCCGGGCACGATCTGCACGCTGGAAACCATATTGACCGGAATCGAGGATATGTCCGTAATACCGAACGATTGCTCATACAGTGCTGGGTAGGTTGCCAGCGGATGCCCATCGATCAGGGTCAGGGTAAACGATGGCGGCAGGCCGAACAGGCTTGGTGCTGGCTGAGCCCCAGGCGTGAATGAATTCGCATACTGTTGGCCGATGATTTGGCCAGTCGCCACGGGCTGAGTGCGCAACACCTGATCGATCGAGGTAAAGCCGCGCGCCTTGATGTCCTTTGCCGTGATGGTGATGACGGGAGTCGCGGTATTGATCTCGGCTGTGGGAATCAGCGAGCCGGTGACCAGGATGGTCTTCAGTTCCTGCGGCTTTTTCTTGTCCTGCTTCTGCGTGGTGCCGGTTTGCGTGTCCTGCGCGCGGACAGGCAGGGCGTAGGCGGAAGCGGAGAGTGCGGCGACGATGGCCGCCGCCAACAACGAGCGTTGCATGGGCTTCATGTGTCTTGACTCCGTGTGCGTGTAAGCGAAAGCATGCTGGCCGGCCTTGCCCGACCATGAACGAAAGCCGCAGCATCAGCATTTTTGCGTGGCTTTAACCCGAGGCTAACGCCATTCGCACAGTGCTTACCATGGGTTTGGGCGCCATGTAATGGATCTGTATGTCCACTGAGTGCGGTTTTGTAAGATTCG
>JAJZCS010000219.1 GCA_021829055.1 Pseudomonadota bacterium | reverse complement strand
CCTGGCGCACGGCCTGGCTTTTGTGACTGCCGAGATTGTCCAGCACCACGATGTCGCCATGACGCAGTGTTGGGACCAGGAATTGCTCGACCCACGCCAGGAAGCTGCGGCCGTTGATGGGGCCGTCGAGGACGCAGGGGGCGCAAATGCCATCGGCGCGCAAACCGGCGATAAACGTCAGGGTTCTCCAGTGACCCTGCGGGACTTTGGCGATCAACCGCTCACCACGAGGGCACCAGCCCCGGATCGGCGTCATGTTCGTCCTGGCCCAGGTCTCATCGACGAAGATCAGCCGAGAGGCGTCAATCTTGTCCTGATGGCGCTTCCAGAGCTGCCGCTTGCGCGCCACGTCCGGACGGTCTTGCTCACTGGCGTACAGGCTTTTTTTTATAGCTGAGACCAGCATTGTGGACGAAATTCCAGACCCCGAAATAGCTGACCTCAACGCCAGCCTCGCGTACTCGCGCAACAAGCCACGCAACGTCGTATCCGGCGCCTCCGCCAGCCGGCGCGTAATCCATTCAAGCTTGTCCGCCAGTAAAAAGCCCCGCCGGCCGCCCACGGGCAACGCCGCAGGACGGCCCTGGGAAAGCGCACGGTTGAACCAGCGCTGCGCTGAAGACTGGCTCACCTGATAATGTGCCGCAGCCTCGTAGCTACTCAGGCCGCCACGCATCGAGGCAACAACACGCTCACGTACATCCAATGAATAGGCACGAGACATTGATGCTGGCCTCCAACCCAGCCAGCATCTTGAATCAGAAACCAGACCGCGCCGGAACCCTAAAAATGAATCAAAGTGAAAATATCAGACTCTAAGATGGCTGTGATCAGCCCTTCGGTGTTCGGGCCAATTGTGGCACCCCAGCGGCGGAACCGCTCTGGCGTCCATTCGCCATAACGCCGATGGGCGCTCGGCATGTGCTGGATATCAGTTCCATGCTTGGTGCCGCCGTATCGCCGCTGATGAACCGCGACGCGCTTACCTTGATGAAATATCTCGATGCCGCGCTCCGTCGCGCGGGTGTCGACATGCTGGCGGATCAATTCATGCGGCACCGAATAGAAAAAGCGCAAACCTCGATGTGATAATCGAGCGCCACCCGGGCTAGGCCCCTCTCGGCGCACTCATATTCGGCTGTCGTATCCGCCGCATCGTCAGTTCTCTCTTTGCCGGCATCCAATCCTCCTCGTAGTTAATCACGAGGAGGATTGGATGCCCGAGTTACTGACCCAGCCGAATAACGCTCAAATCTCAGGCAGGTAGCCGGAATGAAATCGGAATGCCGACCAGCTTCAAATCGGAACGGTGGCCGACTTCAATCGGAATCCGCACTTTGAGATTAGCAAGGGCAGAATCCGCGGCCACGTTCTGTGCGTTCTGCCTGTACTTACTCTGACCGTAGGCCGCCGATAGCTTGCAGTCATGACTGCAAGCAGCGCCCATTACCAGAGAACGCCCTATTCCCAGTGTGCCAACAAAAGCCGGAACCACAATAGTTCCAGCTCCGCCGCTCACGGTTCGAACAGGTAGTGTCGGCAACGCGCTTAAACTGCCACCGTTATGGGTCGGTCGGGCAGACAAAGCTGCCACCGATCACGCCAGTCAGACCGGACATAGTTTATTTCCATCAACCGGCGAACGCCGACAATCGGCCGCTTTTCGAAACCGTGAAAAGTAGTATCGCTACGCACGAATATGACCGCGCGATTAAGGTCAGCAGGGCCACGTGCCACCCATTTCTGGTTTGCATCGTAAATATCAGTGCCCCAATTCTTCGCCTCGGGGCCGGTGCAAAGATAGATCACCATCGAAAACAGCTTTGCGGTGATGTCCGGGTGCGGCTTAAGCCACATCCCATCCGTGTCCTGTATATACTCAATGCGAAGAAAACTTCCTTCGAGATCAGCCGCGGCCAAGTTGCACGTCTTGGCAAATTGACGCGCCACTTCTCCTCGCTGAAATACTTCAACTAGCGCCCTGACCGCCGGAAACTCTGCCTGCATCTGCGGTGTAAAAAACGTCCGCCTTCTGTTATTCTCGTCGAGATCACGCACTCCCCCGCATTCACTGATATCCGGTGGCTTAACAGGCAACATCAACACGCCGACGCAAAGCTCCTCAGGCAAGGTATCTTTCAGGATCCACCGAACGTACGGCCAGTCTTCGCGTTCGGCATTATTCATTGCATTGATAAAATGGGCCGCGGCCATATCCGGCCGAGGAATCACTGGAAAAGCCATATTCAGCACCTAACGTTTGCTGGAAACAAAACTCCGGAAATTTTTCGGCAAAACATCCAAAACCCGGTTGAGCGACGGAAACGACTTGATAAGAGCGCTAAAGCCGTGACGCAGATATTCACTGCGCACATAGGATTCAGAATCACAATAGCAGAGCTGAAGGCTCATGCGCTTCCCTTGTTGCGGCAGAAATCCGTGCCACGATTTGTCAGACACCTTGAACATGAGCATGGCCCCGTATTCAGGGGAAAATTCAAACGCACAATCATCACGATCCGAACTTCTCAAAATCCGCAAGCGTCCTTTCTCATAGGGCCACTCGGCCGAGAAGCCCACTAGCACGGTCACAATTTTATGCTTTGAATCGTTGTGCGCATAGCCTTCGTTGTAATGACCCGTGGTGTTTCCCATCATGACGATGCACGGAGGGCATTTGCTCAGATCGATGTCGAATTTTTTTTCGACGATGTTACGAAAGCGTTCGCTCAGCAATTCCTCGATGACCTTCCCGAAGTGTGGACCGTACTTCAGCCGAGGCAAGCCAAAGTAGCTCTTGATTGGATAGCTGCCGCGCGTCGGAATGACCGGGGCATCTGAAAGCACTTCGTCTTTAAGGGACTGCGCCAGAGCGTCCGGCACGTACCCCCATTCGTATGGCTCCGTCTTGATCGTGAGCTTATCGATCGCCGCCTCGTCAAGATATTTGAAAGAAGCACCGACGTCTGCCATGGTTTTCTCTCTTCTGCTTATGAACGTGCGTCCATAATTCCCGCTTTAGCTGTTTCTTGTCAAGAACAGCCAAAGCCGGCGCATCAGTAGCTCTAGCGCTTTTCTCTCCTTGACAAAAATCAAGGATTTCATCATCCCGAACAGGCCTTCATAACAAGAACAGTTCCTAACAAAAGCGCGGAAAACGATTGTATAGTTGGCGCTGTAAGCTCTAATGCGATCTCGGAAATGCCGTCTTGTTCGATCAAGCCCCATGGTGCGCTTTTACAAGCCGCGCGGTGTCCGTCTTGTAGACTTGCATGTTGCCGTGCCAAGAAACGAGGAATGGGAAGACCTGTTATCTGTCGAATACAAAGGACTAGGGTACGAAGCTGCAGCCAAAATGATGGGTGTATCGCGACTAACTTTCTCGCGTATTTTGGCCAGTGGGCGATCCAGCATAGCCAAAACCATTGCTGAAGGTGCCTACTTAAAGATAGATGGCGGCTATTTCAAACTTGTCGACGGAGACGAAAACAGAACAGAACAAAAAACAACAAAGTGTCTGAACTACGAGAAACACTGTATTACTTCATCTGTAGGGACTACCATAATTCAGTATTGTGCCGGCGGCGTCTGTAACGAATCAGAAACGATTACGACATTGCCTTGGGGCAGGCCCGCGGCGTTTATAAAAAATGAGCGCTCATCGTTTAACAAAAGCAATACAAAGTCCGAAACAAGCTTCAGAAACGTCGTTACCACTCCAGTGTCGTCGCGCTTTTACCTGCACAAAAGAATAACGGTATGCCATTTCTCACGGCGCTGAGACTGCGCCTCTCGACGCGAGATTACATTGACCTGCCAATAACACTGCAAGCATTGTCGGACCTGCTATGGGCGGGGTTTGAGATCAGACGATCGAACGGCGATCGGGGACCTCACCCTATTGGCGCCATGTCATGGTCTCGGACATCTATGTCGTTATGGTAGATGGTGTATGACACTACAAACCCAGGATGCACCAACTGCAGCACTGCATTTCCAGTGACTTTCGCGCCACAACAGGGTTCCAAGACTTCGTGGGAATTGCCGTGCTCAACCTTATTTACG
>JAJZCS010000218.1 GCA_021829055.1 Pseudomonadota bacterium | reverse complement strand
CACCGGAAAGGCCGATCTCAAGCCTGCCTCGGACGCGACACTGCAGGAAATTGCCACTTTGTTAAAGCGGGAACCCACTCTCAAGCTGTACGTGGTGGGGAATACCGACAATGTCGGCAGCTATACCACCAATCTGGATCTTTCCAATCGCCGGGCGGCTGCAGTAGTGGCGGCTTTGAGCGGACGTTATGGAATCGATGCGCGTCGCTTGCAGGCGGTGGGCATTGGCCCGGTTGATCCAGTGAGCACGAATCTGACGCCGGAAGGCCGTAGCCGGAATCGGCGGGTCGAGTTGGTCAAGCAGTAGCAGGGGGTAATGGCGGGAGCATGAAAATGGCTGACACACCCCCCAATGATCGAAGCTTCGTGCTGTCCACGGTCGAGAGGAAGTCATGAACGGATGCGGCGCTCGTCAACGTGCGACGTCATGGGTGGCGTTTGCCGCTGCGTCCTTTCTCATTACCCCATCGCTGAACGCAACCGCGTTCAGTAACCGCAGCGAGATCGATACGAATACACTGTTGACGGCCCTCGCAAATGCCCTCGGTGGAACTGCCAACATTCAAAAAATTCATACGATGTATTTCGAATTCAAAGTACAGTCCTTCCGCGCCGCGCCGTCGAATAATATACAGACCTTCCAGGGGCGCCTGCATTTATCAGGCAGAGAATGGCTGACCTCGGATGGCGACGATCGCGTTGAAATTCGTTCGCCTGCCATGCAGGCACCGCCGAGCCTGGAAGTGTTGGTGGCAGGGCAGCAGAGCGTCTCGATTCATGTTGCGGTTACCGCCTCAACACGATATGTGCCAGTTGGCGAATCCCGCACGTGCTCAGGCTCGTCGGCAACCGCGCTCTGCGTGAGTGTGCCCGCATTATATTTCGACAAGGTCAGCCCCACTGTTCCGCCGCGCGCTGTCCTGCGTGCTCTGGAAGCGAATTTCTCCGGAACGATATCCGAGAGTGCTACATGCAGCGGGGTCGCAACAATTACTCCCGCATCAGGCAGCGGTCCCCAATTTGCCTTCACGGTTACGCCTCTCCATGTTGGAAACTGTATCGTTCGATTCGCTTCGAACACCCCGCAGGGCTGGATGCTGGTCGGCGATCAAGGCGTTCCGAATGGAAATTCGACCGGCCAATTACAAGGCCCGGATTTAGAGCGTGAAATCTCGCACGCGTACTGGACGACATTTGCATTTCTCACGTCGTCAGGTCTCCACGGCAAGGTGACCTATGAACCTCGGATAGGCGCCGCCACGTATCTGCTGGCGATAGGCCCAGAAGGCGGCGCTCCGATCAAAGCGTATCTTGATCGGAAGACATTCCTGCCAGATCGGGTTCAGATCGGAAACGACCCGTATAAAATGGTGATCGTACCCAAGAATTGGCAACCTGTTGACGGGGTGCAATTCCCGTTGAGCATGACTGTGCAGATTTTTGATTCACAGATGGCGTTTCGCTATACGTTCACCAAAATCCAGGTAAATGCGAAGCTGCCGGAGAACGCCTTTAAACAACCGACGCCTGGACTCTGAAAGGCGGTAGAGAGATCGCTCATGAAATACATCGTTTGCTGCCTTGTGTTGATGCTCGTTCCGCCGGCACTCATGGCGCAGGCATTCCCTGACGGATTTAATGGAGCATATGTCGAGGGCACCGTCACGGGCGGTGATACTGGGAAGCCGCTCGTCGGTGCGAAAGTTGATGTCATCGGCGCTAAAGTATCGAAGAAAGGTGTAAAAGCCAGCAGTGGCTGTGGAGCTGGCTTTGCGCTGTCGGCTGCGAACGGAAATTTTGCCGTAGGCGTCGGGCAAAACAACATGTGTATAACCAAGAAGCGCCCCATCGATGGGAAATATTACGTTTCAGTTTCGAAGCGCGGGTATCTTCCTCAGCAGAGATTTATCGACTTCGGCACACAGCATACCAACGTCATCGGAGGATTGATTTTCAGGCTGGATCCTGCCCACGCCAGCGTTCAAGGCCACGTGTTCGGCCCGGATGGCAAGGGGCTTCCCTATGCCTATGTATGGCTGATGAAGGATCCGTTTGCCACGGTGTTGCATCCGCCGAAAGGTCATGTGCTTCCACTTTACAGCGAATTGCCGATGGTGCGGACGGATGGGAATGGAAAATTCAATATTCCGGTTTCGCCTGGAAACTACATAGTGCTTGCAAGCAAGGCGGGATACGAATTGATGACCAAAACCGTATCACCCTCTGCGCAACAAGTGTATCAGCGAGTGGCGGCAAATCCGTTCATGACGCAGCAAATGCGTGCAAAACTCCAGGCAATGGATCAGCCGCAGCTCGGAGTTCATGTCAGCGTAGCCACCGACGGAGTCGCAGGCGCCAACCTCGCCATGGTGAAAGCATCGCCGATCCCCGCTCCGCCGGGGATAGTGAAACGGGCGACATATGCTCCATTCAAAGTAATTCTTGCCGGGGAGGCCCGCTCTTCGCCCAACAATGTCCTGTTCTTTACGTCCCAGGCCCTGGGCGGGTCGCTGCATGGCCCGACTGCACTAGGCATCGTGCGCTCCGCAACATTGCTCGGAACAGGGAAGATCGACTCGAAACGGGTTACGTCATTCAATTTCTTGCAATATGGCTATCCGGGTGAGGTCGGGTGTCGCCATACACCCGGGAGCTTCAATAACGACTATTGGTACCTGCATTGCGGAGACCCGATACTTTCGTTCACCGACCCGACCGCGAAACCAGGCGTCACCTATTACTATTATATCGTCGAAGGTCCACCGTATCAGATCGGTGCCGGCGGGCAGTCCAATCCCATGCATCCAGGCACACCTTATTCAAATGGGGTACAGATCGTTACCCAAGGGGTGAAACAGCAATGATTCGCGCATCTTTGATCGCACTCATTATCTGTGTGTTCTCATCAATGGCGTTTGCGACACCGTTGGATCCGTGCAAGCTTCTTACACAGACACAAGTGTCGCAGGCCTTTGGAGAACGCGCGATGCCCGCACGGCGGCAGCCGAGCGCGCCCGGTCATCCAATTTGCGGATGGCTCAACGCCGCGCAATCCAAAACACTGTACGTGATGATCGCATCGCGGAAAACGATGCCGCCTCCATGGTGGAAAGCGGCCATTCCGGTTCGCGGCATCGGCGACAAGGCATTCTTGTCGTCGGGGTGGATGTACGTACGAAAACACGCCAATCGTGTTGCGATCGAGCTGATTCTTTCGCCGAACAGTGTGAAGCACACGGATCCCCAGTTACTCGTGCTCGCAAAAGAAATCACCGCCCGCATGCCATGAAATACAGCGACAGGAGGCGCTTTGACATGTTGTCGCAGGCAGGCAAACCGCAGCCGGCCGCCCCGTCTACCGGCCCCGCCATGTCCCCCGTCCAACCGCACCGAACAACCCGCCGCTTCGCGGCACGGCTTGCATAAGGAGTCAACACCATGTCATTCCAATCCATCATCGAGCGCGCCCGCGGGATCCTGCTGGCACCGCGCGAAACCTGGCCGGCCATCGCCGCCGAGCCGGTTTCCGCCTCGGCTGTCTTCTCCGGATGGGTGCTGTGGTTCGCGGCTATCGGTCCGCTCGCGCGGCTGATCGGCTGGACGGCCTTCGGATTCTGGACGCCGTTCGCCGCCCTCGGCCACATGCATGTGGCGTTTGCCTATTCGCTCGCCCAGGCGGTCCTCACGTTTGTCCTTGCACTGGCGATGGTGCTCATCATGGCGTTCATCGTGGACCTGCTTGCCGCCAGCTTCGGCGGCACGCGCAATTTTTCCCAGGCGCTAAAGACGGTGGCCTACGCGTACACGCCCGCCTGGATCGTCGCGGTCCTCGGCTTGATGCCGACTTTGGCGGCGCTCCAGGCCGTGGCGGGCCTACTGGCGGCCGGCTATTCGATCTATCTGCTCTACGTCGGTCTTCCTTTCACGATGAAGTGCCCGCAGGACCGGTCGGCGGCCTATGCCGCCGTGAGTGTCGTGATCGCGGTGATCCTCTCGATCGTCCTGTCCGCCGCGATCGCCGCCCCGATCGGAATGCTCTGGCTGCGGTCCTCCGGCATGGCCGGTG
>JAJZCS010000217.1 GCA_021829055.1 Pseudomonadota bacterium | reverse complement strand
CCTTAGCGCCGTCTTTAATGTCGTCCATAATTCCGTCTCAAAGCCTTCTCTCGCCTCAAAACCGGAAATCACATCCCGAATAAATGGGGAAGAAGGGCCATCGAGCATCGCTTACATTCTTTCAAGCGTCACGTTCGGTGATTCTGGTGCAATGGCCAAGCCATCCAAGGAAACCCTGCGCAACCTCGTCGATAGGGCGCGAAAGGGGGGCGTTCTGCCGCCGCGCTCATCCAAAGACGGTCCTCTCAGTGACCCGACAGAGGCGATGATTGCGTTACGGAACGGACTGTCTCACGGCACGGCCGACCTTCATCTGCCGGCCATGGCGGTCAATGTCGTCGAAGCATGTGCAGGTGTGATCGGCATAATCTACCCCGGTTGAACGGCCAAGCTCACGCAGGGCTTGACCAAATAGCCTGGTGCGGCGTGGATTTTCCGAAGAGGAGTCCTGAACCTCAGATTCGTGGTCTGGTGCGCTAAATTATATCATAGCCAGTCGTGTTCGGTATAAGTGGTTGTGTGCCCCCGCAACCATCGACGACCTAACAGCAGAACAAACCAAGCCCGCAGCAGCAATGCCGCGGGCTTTTTGTGTGTCGGCGTCAGAAAGATACAGAAACGCCGCCAGGTCGCCGCGAAGCTCCAGCCGATATTTGCCGCGGCCGTCTTCCGGGTAAAACATCACAGCGTCGATCAAGCTCCGTAGCGCTTCGGATGCGCAAGCGGCTCCTTCGGGGTCTTGCAATGCCAATTCCAGCGCCTCGACCCGCCGGCGGTAGAGGTCCGGCAAATTGGGGTGGAGTTCGATGAGCTGCTCGGGTTCGGATTCACGCGTGAGTTCGGCGGCAATCTCATCCTGCCGGCGTTCGAGCGATCGAAGGTCATCAACCAGGCTCCGGCTGCCGCCGATATCCTTGATCGTGTCCAGCACGGTTTTGATCTGGCGGGTGATGCGCGCCTGCTCGGAATGCAGTTTGGCGCGGCGGGCGCCGCGCTCCTGATTAGCGGCGTTCACCTCCTGGACGTAGGTTTTGACGAATTGCTCCACCAACTCCGGCGCAAGCAGGCGTTGCTTGAGGCCTTCAAAGATCTGGCCCTGCAGCGCGTCGTGCAGGATTGTCCGGTTGTTCGTGCAGATGCTGCGCGCATGGTGGTTGGCGCAGCCGAGACGGCCTTTGCCCATGACAGTCAGTGGACCATCGCAAACGCCGCACTTTATAAGACCAGATAATGGCCAAACGGGCCGGTGCGCGCGGCTTAGGCGGGCGCCAATAGAGGAGCGACGCTGCTGATGCTCTTGCTCATCGTCGACGTCGTCAGCTGCGGGGAGCACAGTGGCGCGCATAATTTGCAAGCGTGACTGCGCTGCTTGCCAGAGATCGCCCCCGATGATCCGCAGCGTTGGCACCGGCTCAACCACCCATTGGTCGCGAGGATTGGGCCGGGCGACGCGGTTGCCGGTTTTGGGATCTTTGAGAAACCGCTGCCGGTTCCAGACCGATTGGCCGATATAGAGGCGGTTGCGCAAAATACCGGTCTCGCGCTCGGCGTTACCCAGGATCAGGGAGGCGGTCCAATGGCCACCGCGAGGCCCAAGGACACCCTCCAATTGGAGGGTTTTGGCGATCGAGCGGGGCGACATGCCGCCCACATATAAAGTGAATACGCGCCGCACGATCGCAGCTTCGGCATCGTCGATGGCGCGCTCCCCGGTGCTGAGCGTGCCGTTGGCGGTCAGCTCCCGGACCACACGGTAGCCAAAGCTCAGGCCGCCGGCACTTTTGCCGGCCTTGATGCGCCCTTCCAGGCCGCGGTGCGTTTTTTGCCCGAGATCCTTCAGAAAAAGGGCGTTCATGGTGCCTTTAAGGCCGACGTGGAGTTCGGAAATGTCGCCTTCGGACAGCGTCACGATGCGCACGCCCGCGAAGGTTAACTCCTTGAAAAATCCTGCGATATATTCCTGGTCCCGGCTGATCCGGTCCAGCGCCTCGGCCACCACCACATCCGCGCGGCCCGCGCGCGCTATGTCCAGCAGGGCCTTAAAGCCCGGCCGTTGCGCAGTGGCGCCGCTGATCGCGTAATCGGTGAAAACCTCGGTCTCCAGCCAGTCCTCGCGTTCAATGCGGGCGCGGCAGCGGCGGATCTGGTCGTCAATCGACGCCTCCCGTTGGCTGTCTGAGGAGTAGCGAGCGTAAATGACTGCACGCATCAGTTGATGACTCCGATTCGGGCGGTGAGTGGGAACGGAGCATAGGTCGGCCGGAGGATTTTGGGAATGGAGGTAGTTGGGTCCGGGGTAATAATAGATGGCACCATTGAACCATTATCACTCATTCCAATCTTCATGGGACAATGGCTCGGCGTTTAACTCCTCTCGCGCCAACGGCCAGTGCGGCAGAAACCGATCCATCAATGCGACGAAACGATCAGAGTGATTGCGCTCAAAGAAATGAGCCAACTCATGAACTATAATATAATCCAAGCATTGAGGCGGTTTTTTAATTAGCTCCAAATTGACCCAAATTCGCCGCGCCGCGACGTTGCAGGTCCCCCATTTTGTTTTCATCCGCTTTATCCCCCATGCGGGGATGGGGATTTCCATGACGCTGGCCCATTTCTCAATTAAAGGCGCCGCACGATCGCGCAATTCCTGGCGATACCATGCAAGGAACACTCGCTCTCGAATCGCCTGATCACTGCCCGCCCGAACATGCAGTTCGAGGCTACGGCTGCCGTGGACATAAACTTTACCAGCATTAGCCCCATCAACCAGCTTCAAACGGTAGCGCTGTCCAAGGAAATAGTGCGTTTCGCCGGAAACATATTCCCGGATGGATTGCCTCGATTGCGCGTCGAATTTCGCCCTTTGGCGTTTGAGCCAGCCCATGCGATTAACCACGGCCAACCGCACAGCATCATCACTCACGGCCAAGGGTGCGGCAACTCTGACCCGCCCGTGCGGCGGATACACGGCCAGATGCAGGTTTTTGATGCCTTTGCGCACAACCTCAACCCGTATCCCGCCCACAATTATGTGGTGCGGTTCAATACTCATGCTGGTTCCTGACCAAGTCAAAAACGAAATTCACCTGCGCCAGATCGGTCAGGTTCGCCCTTATGGCATTCCGAACCTCCCGCTCCTTGAACTTGTTGCCGCGCCAGTCGTCCTTCTTTATCTTACGTATCGCGGCATCAATTGCCGCCGCCAGCGCCTCGTCCTTACCGAGGTTGTCATAGAGCGCTCGCTTCGCCGCCGTATTTATATTAACCGGATACGCCGCCCCCGAAGCGGGGCTATTTATTTTCTTAGTAAGTGCGACGATTTCGGCGAGATACTGCTTATAATCGATCGCCTGCTGTTTGCGCTGCTCGATCAAAGCATCCAAAAGCTCCGACATGGTCTCATAGTATTTTGGATTAATCGGCGTCTCATCGATAATGAGCTTTCGCACATTATTCTCTATGGTCTCGGCCACCGCCTCATGGCTTTCCCGGATGCCTTTCGGCAGCGCATCCACGGCGTCAGCGCCGCGCTCAACAATTAGCTGGACCAACGACAAATTGTCAAAAGCTGAAATCGGCTCGCTTTCTTCGGCTCTTATATAAGTGTCGATCAAATGCCGCATCGCCGGCTCGTACATCTTCAGGTCAATGTAATCACCGCTTGCCAGCTTCACCTCAGTACGAACTTTTCCAAAATGCTCAACCTCTGACAGGATCGCGGCAGCCTCAGCATCTGTATATCCGGCAGCATCCATTTCATTAGCTATGTCAGCATATGCGCGCAGCAGAGACGCCGTCATCTTATAAAGTGCCAACCTTCTGGGTTCAGAATCCTTCAATGTTGTCTTATTACCAGTATCGGCACAGCCAAAAAACTTCAGATAAGCCGCCGTGTCATGCGGCGCTTCAACCGGCTCACAAAGCGCCTTGATCACTTCCAGGGCTTCGTCGGTAATCCCCCCGTTTTTAACGGGGCCTGTCTGTAGAATTCACGCGGCGCGTTTCAGTTTCTGTGCGGGTGTGATCCCGCCGATGCCCATATTCGGGCGCTCATTGTTATATGTCCAGAG
>JAJZCS010000216.1 GCA_021829055.1 Pseudomonadota bacterium | reverse complement strand
TCCTCCTCCACTTTGGTGGTCGCCTTCAGGCGGCGCGCGGGGTGCTGGGATGGGGTGCCGAGACTCTGGCGGAAAGAGCATGCGTGGGTGTGGCGACCATACGGCGCGCGGAGATATGCAAGGACAAAACGGACACGAAGCCCGGGACCGCTGAGACGATCGTGCGGACGCTTGAGAAGGCGAGAGTGATGTTTTCCGCCCTGAAACGCTACAGTTCGGACTCATCAGACTTGCAATTATGCCTGAAATGGCATAATAAGCGGGCGAGACGCGTGGAGCCTAACCGCGACCCGCCGTCCAAACCCGTACGCTGGATCGGCAGCAGCCTGGACGATCTGAAGGAATTCCCCAAGGATGTGCAGCGCCGTGTGCGCGGTGCGCTTTGGGATACGCAGATCGGCCGCAAAGCCCCCTTCGTAAAGCCGCTCAAGGGGTTCGGTGGTGCGAGCGTGCTGGAGATCGTGGACGATTTCGACGGCGATACCTATCGGGCGGTCTACACCGTTCGCTTCGCCGGCATAGTCTATGTGTTGCATGCGTTTCAGAAGAAGTCCAAGCGCGGCATCGCTACCCCGAAATCCGAGCTGGACCTGATCGAACAGCGGCTCAAGCGGGCCAAGGAAGATTACGAAGCATGGCAAAAAAACGCGAACCCGAAATTGCGGTGACGCCGAGCAGCGGTAATGTCTTTGCCGACCTCGGCCTTGCCGAGCCGGAGGAGGAGCTTGCAAAGGCCAAGCTTGCCAGCTGCATCCGGATGATTATTGAAAATCAGCAGCTGACTCAGGTCGCGGCCGCTAAGCTGATGGGGATCGATCAGCCGAAGGTTTCGGCCCTGCTCAATGGGCGGCTTGCGAATTTTTCGAGCGACAGGTTGATGCGCTTATTGACGGCTCTTGGTCAGGATGTCGACATCGTATTACGGCGTAGGCCACGGCGGCATGAACGGGGGCGGGTGCGGGTTATTCAAGAGGTGCAGGTCTGACCCATGCCGCAAGCATTACGCCGCCGCTGACCTGCTCAGCGCCTGATTCATCTGCGCTCCCTGTGCCAGTAATGAGCGGCTACGGAATAAACGAGTAGTCCGCCAGCCGAAATTGCGGATACCCATTTTGCAATCGCGGTAGTCGTTTCGGTCGTAAGTCCGAACGTTCTGCAGATAACGCCAACGACTACGAAGACTAGCAAAACAAGCACGCCTATAAAGGCGGTTCGCGTTCTATTCATTGCAGTCTCCCAAGCCCCAACTTCGCTCTTGCGCCGATGCCGTCAAACCTTCAACCCGATGATGCCAGGATTTATCGCTCAGGTGTCCAAGGTTGGACCAAATTCAACGCGAGCAGGAGCAGATGCGCCTCTTTATTATGCGCGACAATTGGTTATCCAACCGGATCTTCGAATCATACGACCAGATTGTAGCTCTCTGCTCAGAGGCCTGGAACCGGCTACGTGATCAACCCTGGCGCGTCATGTCCATCGGTCTGCGTGATTGGGCCCATGAATGATCATCTATGCAGGTTGGTATTACTGCTGCGTTTAACCCACTTCATCGCTGCCGTCGCAGCGTATACGAGCACTAGCACAGTGACTACTGGCACGAACGCAGAGTACTCTGCGCTGACAAAAGCAATACTCCCGCCGAGAATGAATGCGATGGTAATGCGCAGGAGATTAGTTCGGTCGAAAAGCATGGGCTTATCCTCACGGGTCTTTACATGTGAGCAGTTTACTGGGGTAGTCGGAAGCCTCGCTTTAGCGGATTTACGGCCGCTGCAGCAAACAAACAAAACGACTGCTAGACCATTTCGTAATGTATTCCTCCAAGAATAGCGCCACCAGCCGCGCCGGCAATCACTGCTGGCCACGCCGCGCCTCCCGTGGCCGCAGCGGTATAGCTGCCAGCAATGGCGCCTTCCAGGGCGCCCTCGACCATGGCCTCGGCTAGTCCCGCAAAAGAACCGCCGCTGACCTGCTCTGCCTCTTCCAATGCAAGTGTCACAGTTCATTCACGAGCGATCTGGCGGGCTGGTCTTGGTAAAAGCATCCAAAACTGTTCCCATCAGCGTAATGAAGCCGCTACCAGAAATAAAAGCTCCAATTACCTCGTGAAATGCTCCCCCTTCAGAAATAATAACCCCGCCGATTGCAATCACTGAACCTGAAACAACCATTAGATAGCAAGACGCACGTCTTGAAAGCTTGGATTTTGTCATGGTCCATTACTTTTCCGACTCGTGCATATTGACTATGACACGATACGAACATCGCACCATAGTCCAACGCGACGCAAAATAAGAGTCAATTTAGACCAGTTCATAAATACCATAACCAAGCAATGCACCCACTTAGAATTGGCAGCCACATTACCTATCATCATTATTACTCAATTCTTAAATAAGCGGAAATATGCGGCGTATCCGAATAATAGAACTATTCCCGATAATCCTATTGCAATGGCGATACCTTCTGAATGGTGAGCGATATGGGGATATATTTTGAGTGTAGTATAGAAGGATGCAAATCCTAAGAAAAGACTTGCAAACAAAAGTACTACTAGCGTCCGGTGACGAATGGACATAGGTTTTCCTCACGTACTGAATTATGAGGACAGGCACTGTATTCTCACCAGCGCCTGTTTCTCAGAAGGTGAACGTCATCATTCCTACCTTTACGGGGACTGTGCTATCTACAGAAGACATAACTAGCTCCTGTTCAAAGGGTGCTCATCACGGTGGAGCGGCTTATTGGCGGCCCGAGATTAAACCTCCCCCCCCCCCACCGACAACGAACGCGATCGCAAATGTCACGATATTATTTCGATCGAAACGCATCGCTTATCCTCAACTGACTTCCGGTCATCTGGTCAGCGGAGTTCTAGGGCGGCCTAGCGTCCGATCTTTGGCCAGAATTGCCGCCCAGTGATTACCAGCGCGATAAGCCAGATATTCATAAGAGCGAAGGCTGCAGTGAATTGTGTGTTTGTTAAATCTGACGAGATCGCTATAAAAATTCCGTACGCTAAGTAGTAAAGCGCAAACCAGAGCCCACGAATTGCTCGTCCGATGGGAATTCGGCTGCTGAAGATGCAGATGATGAAGACCCCGCCGCCCAGGATAAGCGCTCCGACATAGTTGAGCGATAACAGCAAATTTGAGGCCCATGGATGTGCAACAAAGCCGTACACGGCCATGGCCGTCCCTGTGGCCCACAGCAGCCAAAGCACTGGTGGCAATAGAACTGGGCTACGGAGCTTCACAGCAACCATTGGTTAGACAAGCTCGTAAAGGGCAATGCCGCCAAGGACCAGACCGCCAACGACAGCAAGGTCAGCGCCAGCAAGGCTGCCGCCTCCCCAGGAGAAGTGCAATGAGGAAGATGTTGATCCCTATGAACGCGGGCTGTTTCGGCCCCTCGGCAGTCAAAATCCGCCGCGCTTGAAGTAGTTCCTCTTTATGCCGTTTCTGAAGTCATCATGGATTTGCTTGTAGTACTGGGACAAAACGACGGCCAATACCACGAAAATGGCGAGCATAGCCGGAAAAACGACGCCAAGTGGTAGGAGGCGATACGAGAATAACAACGATAGTAGGCCAAAAATCGCGTAAACAATGACCTGCAAAGCATGAAACATATGACCTTTTTGATAACCAAAAAAATAGCTTCTCACAATAATATAAAGCCCGATCGTCGAGTATGATATAAGTCCCGCCGTGAAAATACCGCCCGGAATATTTCCACGTACAATTGTGACCAGAAAACACGTCGCGCCACACAGTATTAAAGCGGTCGGTACAAACTTCCCCATCATGGGTGAGGCACCTAATCTCGAAAGAAGTACAACGCAAGCGCGCTAACAACGGAGCTCTCTCCGGATGGGAAAGCGCATCCCTTCGCTTTGGCGTCTATCGACTGGAGCTCAAGCCGGCTTGTAAGCTGGAAATGGATCTCCACCGGAAAGAGCGGAGCCCACCAACCCCATATTAATCGAAGCCCCAAGTGCATCTGCTCCTGCAACGAAGCCGACGGCCGCAAACGCCTCGGGCGCAGCGATCGCGGCGAGTCCTACGCCCGCAAGGAAGATCATGCCAGTTCCCGTAAAGGTAGGAATGATGACGT
>JAJZCS010000215.1 GCA_021829055.1 Pseudomonadota bacterium | reverse complement strand
ATTCAAGCTTTGCAGATGGAACTCGTACGGCATTTAACGAAGTCATAGGCGACGAAGCTCGCAGGGTGGCTACCGAAATCGTTGTGGCGCTCGTAATGGGAGCGCTTAACGATTACTATATCCAACGGTTCTGCTCATTCTCTCGATTTGGCCATCGATCCAGGGGTCACGTTGGTCTGGCGGTGTTCAATTTCGTTTTCATCGTAAATGCAGCCTAAGATATGTATAAAGACGCAGATTTCGAAGGTACGATTTGCAAATCTTACTTCCTTATCAGAGAAAACCGCAACGATGCAATGAAGAACGAGCAACGATGCAATGAAGAACGAGCAAGGTGGGAATAGTCGTTCGTAGCGCGTGGGCGCAGGCAGGAGCATATATCGCCGAAAGGCAGCGCCAATCGTTTGCCTTCTACCAAACAAAATGCAAGTTTTGGTTCGGTTGGCTCGGCATGCAGGTCGTCGACCAAGCTGCGATTCTTCCATTTAGGGAATCTCTGAACAAGTTGGCATTTTCCTATACCCTGGTAGAATTTTCCGTGGATTGGCTGGGGATTTTCTCTAATGCGGCAGTTGAGCTTTGCGAGCGTTGGGTTTGATCGTTTTGGCAAGACGACGCGTCGTGCGGCGTTTTTGTCGAAGATGGATGCGGTTGTCCCGTGGCAGCGGCTTTATGGTTTGATTGCGCCGGGTTACCCGAAGCCGGGCAAGGGCCGTTGCCCGGTTGGTCTGGATCGCATACTGCGCATTTATTTCCTCCAGCATTGGTTTGGGTTGTCTGACCCGGCGGCGAAAGAGGCGCTTTATGATTCCGAGGTGATGCGCCGGTTTGTTGGCATCGACCTGGGGCGCGAACCTGTACCCGATGAGACGACGATCCTCAACTTCCGGCATCTGCTGGAGCGTCATGAACTATGCGGCGAGACCCTGCGAGAAGTGAACGAGTATCTGGCCACGCGCGCGCTACGGATTTCCACCGGCACAATCGTCGACGCGACCATCGTGCATGCGCCGTCCTCGACGAAGAACGAGGCGAAGACGCGCGATCCCAAGATGCACCAGACCCGTAAGGGCAACCAATGGTTTTTTGGCATGAAGGCGCACATCGGCGTGGATTCCAAGACCAGGCTGATCCACGCCGTGGCAGCCACGGCCGCGAATGCTCATGACAGTACGGTGCTGGAAGACCCGCTGCATGGGGATAAAACACGGGTCTGGGGCGATCAGGCTTATCGCGGCCAGCGCGAGGTCATCCGCCGCTGCGCGCCACGGGCCGGGGATGTCACAAACCGTCGATGCAAGGTCAAGGGCGTGGTCGACGAGGCCGAGAAAGCCAAAAATCAGCGTAAGTCCAAGGTCAGCGCCAGGGCCGAACGCTGTTTCGGCGTGATGAAGCGCGTATTAGGCTCCACCAAGGTCCGTTACCTTGGTATCAACAGGAATGCCGACTGGCTGTTCGCCTGCTGCACCCTGGTTAATTTGTTCTTGGTCAGGCCGAAGCTGCTGCACGGATAGCCCGCAAAAACGCGCCAGCCCCTCTCCCGCAGAGAGGGGGCAAGGGCAGAAATCAGCTCAGCGAAGTAGCCGGAAACCAGCGACACAGCCTAATTAGACAAGGTGTCATTGAACCGGCAGCTTGTTCAGAGGTTCCTTAGATCAAACAGCTAGATCCCGTCGAAAAAGGAGATCCAAAAAACTTTCAAACGGAGAAATATTTCGCGTGACTGTTCAGTACCACGATGGCACTCGTCGACTGCTCCGGATGCAGCTGATATTCATCCGATAGCGATATTCCAATCCGTTCAGCGCCCAAAAGCTTCAATATCTGTGCCTGATCTTCCAGTTTTGGGCACGCCGGGTAACCAAAGGAATAACGGCTACCGCGATAGCCCTGGCCCAACATCTTCTCCATGTCGCGGTCATCCTCAGCGGCGAAGCCGAGCTCCGCACGTATGCGCTTATGGGTATATTCCGCCAAAGCCTCGGCCATCTCCACGGAGATGCCGTGCAAATAGAGATAATCCTGATAGCGATTGTCCTCAAACCATTTACGCGCGACCTCCGAGGCTTTCTGGCCCATCGTCACGGCCTGTAGACCGATTACGCCGCGTCCATCCTCTATGTCGGGGAAGAAGTCCGCGATGCATTCCCCATCTTGTTTCGGTTGGCGTGGCATGGCAAAGCGGGCAAGTTCTGTGTTTCCGTCTTCATCGAACAGAATCAAGTCATTTCCCTGCCCCGCTGCCTTCCAGTAGCCATAAACGGATTGAGGGTGCAGAATCTCATCCTTCTCGCACAAATCGAGCATGCGCTTCATCACCGGACGCAGCTCCTGGCGCGCCCAGCCCATGAAATCCTCTAGGCTCTTGCCGTGTTTACGAAAGCCCCATTGGAACTGAAAAAGTGAACGCTCATTCAGGAAAGGCAACACGGCCCTGGGCGCCGCCTCAATCACCTTGGCACCCCAGAAGGGCGGCGCCAAGTCCGGCTGCTCGCTGTTAAGGCGACGGCGGCGGGTTTGCGCCTCCTTCACATCCACCGGCGCGAAAGCGCGCTCATCGGCCTGACCGAGGCTACGCTTTGTGTTGCGTACCTTGCCCGCGCGCTTGGCCTTAATGGCGGCCAAGTAATCATCAAAGTCGTTGCCGGTGACCTTGTCCATCAGGTGCAGCCCGTCGAATGCATCTCTCGCGTAGGCCACGCGGCCCGAGGTATACGAGGCGGTGCAATCCTCCTCCACATAATTGCGCGTGAGCGCGGCACCACCGAGCATCACCGGAATATCCAGCCCCTGACGGGACATCTCCTCCAAATTTTCCTTCATTACCACGGTGGATTTCACCAACAGGCCAGACATGCCGATGGCATGCGCCTTGTGCTCCTTGGCCGCCGCCACCATCTCCGCCAGTGGCACCTTGATACCAAGATTGATGACCTTATAGCCGTTATTGGTAAGGATGATGTCGACAAGGTTCTTGCCAATGTCATGCACATCGCCCTTCACGGTGGCGAGTACAATGATGCCACGCTCTTCGCCTTCCACGCGCTCCATCATTGGCTCCAGATACGCCACAGCTGCCTTCATGGTCTCGGCCGATTGTAGTACAAAGGGAAGCTGCATCTTGCCAGCGCCGAACAGTTCGCCCACCACCTTCATCCCGTCCAACAGAATATTGTTGATGATCTCAAGCGGCTTGTAGGTTTGCAACGCGTTGTCCAGATCCGCTTCTAACCCCTTGCGATCACCATCCACGATGCGGTCCTTCAGACGGCCTTCAGGCGTTTCGGCACGTTTTTTGGTGGTGGCGTCAGCAGCTTTACGCCCCGCAAACATTTCCAACAACTTTTGCAGCGGGTCGTAGCCTTCGGCACGCCGGTCGAAGATCAAATCCTCACACACCTTTACCTCGGCCGGATCAATCATGTGCAGCGGACGAATTTTCGAGACATGCACAATGGCGCCGGTCATGCCCGCTTTCACCGCATAATCGAGGAAAACCGAGTTCAGCACCGCGCGCGCGGCGGGGTTCAGACCGAAAGAGATGTTAGACAGACCCAAGATGATCTGAATGTCCGGGAATTTGTCCCGGATCATTTTGATACCTTCCAGAGTCCAGAGGCCGAGTTTGCGGTCATCTTCATTGCCAGTGGCAATCGTAAAGGTCAGCGGATCGATCAGGAGGTCCGATTGCGGCAGACCGTACGTAGTGCAGGCAAACTCCACCAACCGCTCGGCGATACGCAGCTTGTCCGCTGGTTCCTTCGCCATGCCGACCTCGTCAATAGTCAGTGCGATCACCGCCGCGCCGAACTTCTTGGCCAGTTTCAGCCGGTCATGGGCATGGCCTTCGCCATCCTCGAAATTAATCGAGTTGATAATCGGTTTGCCGCCATGCAGCTTCAACGCCGCCTCGATCACCGAAGTTTCAGTGGAGTCGATCACCAGAGGCGCGTTGACGGAGGAGGTAAAGCGGGTGACGACCTCATTCATTTCTGCGGTCTCGTTGCGGCCAACAAAAGCAGTGCAAATGTCGAGCGCATTGGAGGCTTCGGCCACCTGCTCACGCCCCATCGCCACACAGCCATCCCAGTCGCCAACCTCCTGCAGCTCGCGCCATTTCTTGGAGCCGTT